>JBCCUO010000146.1:0-7576 GCA_039196805.1 Planctomycetota bacterium
ACCGCTGACCGCTGACCGCTGACCGCTGACCGCTAACTGTGGGCGCGAGTGGGTGGCGGAGCCACCGGTGCACTGCGTTCCATCGCGGAGCCATGGAGCGAGGGCTGTCTTAGAGGTACATGCCGACGAAGCCTTCGGCGGAATCGCTGGCGTCGCGGAGTGCCTGGATCCGCTGCTGGGTCTTTTCCAAATCGCCCGCCTTGATGTAGCGATCGAATTCGACGATCAGCGCGTGCCGGACGCTCTCGGCAAAGAATGCCACGATTGGTTCGGTCAACCATCCGCAGGTCTCACGCTCCAGTTCGACGGTCAGGTCGACGGCCCTGGTGTGCAGGTCGTCCTGATCCGTCAGCGCGACCCCTTCGAACTGAAAGCGGATCGCACCCCGTTCGGGATCATTCGTCAGATAGAACGCACAGTGACCGCGGTGCAGGTAGTAGCTGTTGTGACTGCCATGCTTTGCCATCGCGTCTTTCACGCGCAGCACGAACTGTTCGTAGACCGGGGACGCATCCACGGGGACGTCCAGACGAGTCACACTGCGAAGCGGCAAGCAATCAAACTCGACTTCAACCCAGCGTCCATTCATCAAGCTTTCTCCGCGTTGTGAGAACTTTCACAAACCGGGACGCAGGCGTGCCACGTCATCCCGATTCGACTGCAATGTATCGCAAATCGTTCCCAAAACCGAGCCGACAAGTGACGGGGCATTGGTGACGTGATGCGTTGTGTTGAGGTAAACGGCCGAGAATTTTCTTGACAGCCGATCGCGGTCGCCCAGACGATGGATCGATGCGGTGCGCCGCGTCTTCTTTCCACTCTTTTCTCATTTCGTGGAGACACTTTGCCATGATGACCAACGTTGTTGCTCGTGAGATGATGGTATCCAACCTGATCACGCTCTCTCCTTCCATGGATGTCCTGGATGCGATTGATGTGTTGCTGCGGCATCGCATTTCGGGCGCACCGGTGGTGGATCATGACGATCATTTCGTCGGCATCTTTTCCGAGCGATCCTGCATGGAGTTCATGGTCGGATCGATGTACGAAGGCCTTCCGCCGGGGAACCTGATGTCGTTTGTCGACACCAACCCGACGGTCATTCATGAAGAGACCGACCTATTGACGATCGCCCAAACGTTCTTGAACGCGGCCTGTCGGCGATTGCCTGTGATCGATGATCGCGGTCGCCTGCGTGGTCAGATCTCGCGGCGGGACATCATGCGTGCGTACCGCGACTACGTCAGCTCGGTTGACCCAGTCCCGGTCGGAGCTGGACTCTACTTGAGTGCCATCATCGATGTGGACGATCGACCGATTTAGCCGCCCGTGGCGCTTTGGATCTGCGTGCTGGATTCCTGAAAGCTATCGGCGGTTGACGTGCCTAAGAATGCCACGCCGATGATCACGACCATCAGTACCAGCGCCAGCATCACCGCGTATTCGACCGCGGTTGGCCCGTCCTCTTCTGCCAAGAATCGCGTGATCGATGAAAACATGGTGGGTTCGTCCAGGTCGGCGGGATCGAGCAGAGGGTTGTGGCCTGACGTACAGTCGTCGGGCTATCGAACGCTAGCTTTCAAAATCGTCGCACGCCACGAAAATCCGATCGGATTTCGCAATGAGAAAAGGCCGCGCGATCGGCCCCAGCCCTGCGGACTTGGCTAGGCAACTCGCCGGGCCGTTGGCTCCAGCAAAGCCGACGCAACACCCGACAGGCTGGCGCCAAGACTCCATGATCCGCAACGCGCCAGCGTGACGGGTTCTGCATCCACACCCGACAGGCTGGCGTCAAGCGGCTGATGAGCCCCGACAGGCTGGCGCCAAGCGGCGGATGAGACCTGGCAGCTCGCGCTACGCGGCGGACTGGGCAAGGAGGTCCCGTTGGTCATAAGCGATCAGGCCGATCTTGGCCTGCTTGGCCGCGGCGATCGTCGCTTCCCGGTCGACGACGATGGTCTTGCCGGCTTCGATTGCAATCGCGCGGCCACCTGCCTTGGCAACGTTTTGAACCGTATTGGGCCCGATCGTGGGCACATCGAAGCGCATGTCTTGGTTGGGCTTGCTGACCTTCACCAGCACCCAACCTCCCTTGCGGCACAACTGCCCGGTCCGCTCGATGCAAGCGTCGGTCCCTTCGATCGCCTCGACGGCGATCACGGTGCCATCTTTGATCGTGATCGACTGGCCGATGTCCATGCCGCCCATCTGCTTAGCCACTCGCCAGCCCGCAGTGATATCGTGCATCGTCTTGGCGTCGGCGGGACGACCCCACAAGGGCCCGGCAGGGATCAGCAGTTCCGGTGCAAGGTCGGTGGCAGCGATGACATCCATTCCTGATCTCTGGTAGGTCTTGGTGACGGCCATCAGTAGGCTGTCGTCACGGGTGTCGCGAGAACGACCCCACAGCAGCGGCGCGAACGTTCGCAGGCACTTCCAGTCGGGGCGATGCTGTAGCAGCACGCTGCGTTGATACAACAGATCGGACTTAAACAGCTTGCCCGCCATCGTGACTTCGCGGACAGCGTGGCGGCGAAAGAAACGCATGTGCCCACTCATTCGTCCCACACCGGACCAAAGCACGTGGTCGCAAAGGGTGTTCAAGGTCTTGTCGGCGTGGCCAACAATGGCAACGCATTGAACGGGTCGTCCCTGGCGTAACAGCGTCTCAGCGACTTGAACGGGAAACCGGCCCCATCCGGCAATCAAGCCAACCGGATCCGTTCGGCGATCGGGCGGGCGGTGTGGTGCGGCCGTCACGACTCAAGCCACCTTGCGGGATGTGGGCCGCAGTTGATCCAGCTCGCGACGCAACGACTTGAGTTCTTTTCGCATCTCCGGCAGACGCCGCTGGACGGCCATGATCTGCATTTGGTCGCGTTGCGACGTGGCGGGTGAGCCGAGGTAGACCTGATCGCCGTCCAAATTCTCCATGACGCCCGCTTGAGCGCCCACAATTGCCTGGTCGCCAAGCGTGATGTGATCCTTCAAGCCAACCTGGCCGGCCAACACGACGTAGTCGCCGGTGCGACAGCTGCCCGCGATTCCGACTTGGCTGCAGATCAAATTGTGTCGACCGATCTGGCAGTTGTGTCCAATCATCACCTGGTTGTCGATCTTGGTTCCTTCGCCGATCCGCGTGGCGCCGAAGCTTCCGCGGTCGATCGTCACGCAGGCGCCTAGCTCGACGTCTGACTCAATTTCGACGTAGCCCAATTGTGCGGTGGGACGATGCCGACCGTCTTCTTGCTGGTACCCAAATCCGTGAGCACCAATCACGGTTCCGGCATGAATGACCACCCGCGAGTGCAAGACCGTGTGCTCGTACAGGGTCACGTTGGCGTGCAGTAGGCAGTGGTCACCGATTTGGCAACGTGGCATGACGACGACACCAGGCATAATGCGGACGTTGGCTCCGATCACCACGTCGTCACCGACCGTCGCCGTGGCATGAACCTGTGCCGTCGGATCGATCACGGCCGAGGGCGAGATGCCGACGTCTGGGACATCGGTGTCCACGGGCGGGCGAAACTGGGTGACGATCCTTGCGAACGCTTGCCGGGGATCCTTCACGATCAGCTGCGGCACCGAAACGTCAGGCGAGAGTGGCTGGTCACAAACGACGGCCGCAGCGGGACTGTCACGCAACAGTTGGGCATCGCGAGGGTTGGCCAGCATGGTGACTTGCCCCGCGGACACTTCGCCCGGCGGGTTGGCCCCGTGACAGATGGTTTCGGGGTCGCCGATCAGTTGGCCGTCGACAAGCGACGTGAGAGTTCCCAGCGCGATGGCCATGCGAATCCTTTCGTCTCGGCCTTGGTTGATTCCGTTGAAAGCATCTCAGCTTGAAACACTGGAGCAATGCGTCAATCGGCAGTGCTCAGCTTCCACGAACGTACCGCTGGTGCTCAACAGACGGCAAGATGGATTCTCGATCGCCGCGCCGCAGGCATGACTCACACACTGTCGTCGAATCGACTTCACTGTTGTGTGTTCGCTGAGTCTGGCCCCGACGAATACGGTCGTGCGAACGACTCGGCACGCAATCCGAAACCCGAGTGCTGATCAATGGTTGGGCCCGCTCTGGCAGCTGGGAGGGTCCCAGACGGCGACGGTATCTCATCGGAATGGAACGAGCGATGCGGGACCGATGACAGCCTGATTTTCACCCGCCCTCCCGCTGCTAGGACATTGCCAAGATGGCCACCCGACGAATCTTTCCGCAGCTGATGATTCAAGCCCGACTGACCGGCTTGTTCGTTTGCTTGACTCTGGCCTCCACCACGACTTGGGGGCAAAACCCGCGACGCACATTGCTGTACCGGGGCGCCGATGCGCTGGTTCAGTCGACTCGAGACCTCGAAAAGCTGATCGATCGTTCACCAACAGCCGGGCGCGAATTGGAACGCTGTTCCGATCGACTTCAAAGTGCGGCGGTCAAGCTTCGCACGGCGGCCAGACGTCCGGAACGGGTCGACACACTGCTTAGGCGTTGGACCGAACTCAACGATCTGTTGGCGCACGTCAGCCTGGGGCTGGAAGAGGTCGATGTGCTGGGCGAAACGCGGTTGTATCGAGCCTGGAGGTACGTTTTGTCCGACTATTCGGTGACTGCGCAAGCGATCAGTGGCGGACCCACCGGAGTGGGTGGCGTCTGCGAACCCACGGGGCTGCTTGGGATCGGACTGCCGCTGACCGCCACATGCGGTTCAACGGGCGGGAGGCTGTCGCTGACCCGACGATAGGCGGGCCGAAGAAGAAGCTCTGCGATCACGGGAGGGATCGGCGACGGACGAGACGTGGCCTTTGAGTCGAATCAGGTCGATGGGGACGATCTATTTCCGAGAACTGGCTGGCTGACCTAAGATGGAGGTGTCCGGATACAGTTCGGTGACTCCCTCCTTCCCTGAAAAGCTTGATCATGCTGTCGCACCGACTCACTCATTCTTGGAAGATCGTCAAAGCAAATCGGTCGACCGACAAATTGGTTCACGGAACGATTCTGAGCCTGGTGGCGATCGGATTCGCTACGCTGGCGACTCCGGGGGCAGCGTGCCCCTTCTGCAGCGCCGTCTCCCAGACGATCCGTCAAGAAATGGAGGTGATGGACGCCGTCGCCGTGGCCAGCTGCCTGGATACTGACCTGAGTCGTGACACGCGGACGGGCGAAGTTCGAATGAAGATCGACCGAGTGCTTAAGGGTAAGCAGTTGATCCGTGCCGGCGAAGAAGTCACGGTCATCTACTACGGCGAGATCAAATCGGGCCGCAAATTCATGCTGAGCGGCGTCGATCCGCCCAAGCTGGAATGGTCTGCACTGCCGCTGTCCAAGCGAGCCGAAGCGTACGTCGTGAAAGTTGGTGACTTACCCAAGGAGGACGACGTCGAACGACTGCGATTCTTCATGCCGTATCTTGAGGACGAAGAATTGATGCTTTCGCGCGACGCGTACGATGAATTCGCGATCACGCCTTACGTTGCGATTCAGAAACTTGCACCCGAGATGGATCACGCGCAACTGGTTGAGTGGCTTTCCGATGCGGAGATGTCGGCCGATCGGCGGCGGCTGTATCTTACGATGCTGGGCGTTTGTGGCAGCAAAGCTGATCTGCCGATGCTGGAATCAATGTTGACCAGCACCGAGAAGAGCTCGCGTAGCGGCCTGGATGCACTGATCGCGTGTTATCTGACACTGGCAGGTGAATCGGGTCTGCCGATGATCAACAAACTGTTCATTACGAACAAGTCAGCGCCGTATGCGGAAACGTACGCCGCGATCATGGCGATTCGGTTTCACGGCACCGACGGCGACGTGATTGCCCGCAGTGCCCTGTTGCCGTCGTTGCATCACATTTTGGAACGGCAGGATCTGGCGGATCTGGTCATCCCCGATTTGGCTCGCTGGAACGATTGGTCGCAGATCGATCGCTTGACTCGATTGTTCATTGAAGCGGACGAGAACAATACCTGGGTGCGAGTCCCGGTGGTGAACTACTTGCAAGCCTGCCCGCTTCCCGCCGCCAAAGAAGCGATCGAAAAGGTCAAGAAGGTGGACCCCGAAAGCGTTAGCCGAGCCAACATCTTCTTTCCCAAACCGCAAGCCGAACCGGCAAGTTAGCGTCCTCGCGCCGATAGCTCCGCCAGTCGCAAGAAATGTCGCCCGGACCACACCGCTTCGACCCGCGGAGCGCAAGGCGACTTTGAAAAGACAGACGGCGAACCACCAGACACTCCGCTTCGTAGCAACCCGCACGTCAATCCTGCGGCTTTTTTGTACGTTGAACAGACCTTTCGAATCGGAACGATGTCAGCAGAAATTCAAATGTCCGCGGCCGAGACGTCGGTCGACTTTCCTTATCGCGCGGTCAGCCGGACTGCAATTGCGTCGTTGGTGTTTGCGGCATTGGCAACGGTGGGTCTGATTCCCACGTTTGCGGTGATGCTTTCGATGGCGCTGGTTGGATTGCTGGTCGCGCTGATCGGACTGCGGTCAACGACCAGGTACCCCGAGGAATTCGGCGGCAAATCGATTGCCCTGTTTGGGCTGGCTGTCAACGGGATGCTATTGATCGGCGGGGTGGGCATGCACGTTTACACGTACATGACCGAGGTTCCCGAGGGCTACGAACGCGTCCACTTCTACAAGCTGCAGCAACCGGACGAAACGCAACCCGACCTGCCGCCGAACCTCGCCATGGATCTGCATGGCAAGAACGTGTTCATCAAGGGCTACATTCACCCCGCATCAGGGATGGGCATGCTGGGAAAATTCGTCATGGTGCCCGACCTGGGAACCTGCTGTTTTGGCGGACAGCCTCGCAGCACCGACATGATCGAAGTCACGCTAACCGGCGGACAGAAGGTGAAAGCGGGGATGATGCAAAAGAAGCTGGCCGGGGTCTTTGAACTGAACCAGCGGCCCCGAGCGTTGACCGATTTCGACAACATCGTCTTTTATCGGTTGCAGGCCGATCAGGTCAAATAACTCATTAGGTTGCCGAGCCACCGGACTTGGGGCAGAAATCGCTATCGGACGCAGAACAGATGATGGGGTAGGATAGAGAGGCCAGCCTTTATCCTGCCGTCTGGAGTCCCGTGATGCGATCCTTGCCAAAGACCCTGCTTGCCGCGATCGCGGCGAGTTGGCTGACGCTCTCAGCGACTTCCGGGCCGGCTCGAGACCCATCGCCGAGCGAGGCCGAAAAGCCAAACGCGGTCGATGGCCGCAAGCCGGTAGAGGAACGCAAGAGCAGCGAAGCACGGCTCGCCAAGGGCGAAATCACGTTCGACGATTTAAAGTTCGACATCAAGAAGGACGCCCCGTTCGATGAATCAAAACTGACGGACGTCATCAAGAAGCTCAACGGCAAACGGGTCTCGCTAAGCGGTTACATGCTGCCCAGCAGTCTTTTCAAAAATCACGGTATCGGGAAGTTTGTGCTGGTTCGGGACAACCAGGAGTGCTGTTTCGGTCCGGGAGCGTCCTTGTTCGACTGCGTTTTCGTTGAACTGAAGGATGGCGTGACGACCAACTTCACGGTGCGCCCGGTCGTCGTCAGTGGCAAGTTTGTGATCG
>JBCCUO010000147.1:0-7567 GCA_039196805.1 Planctomycetota bacterium
CCACCGAGCCGTATCAGCCTTCGCGGACGCGGCAGATCTTTCGCCCCAAGCGAAACGCGTCCCGGTAGGCACCCCACCCGGCCGCTACCGCGTCCGACCTCCCCGGAGGAGAGGTGCAAGATGTTTACACAGCGACGCCCGAAGGGAGAGTGGACTGGATTGCCTCACCCGTTCTCTCGACGCCCCAAACCTGCCATTCCTAAGCGCCGATCCTCCCGAAGGGGAGGCTGAATATGATGAAAACCATGACCTCACCGAACCGCCGTCGTTTCATGCAGGCGACGGCCACAACCTTGGCAGCCGGCTACTGGACTGGGACTGCCCCCAAGACCATCGCGCAGCCGTCAGCTCTCAACGGACTTTCGGCGGCGTGCATTGGAGTTGGCGGCAAGGGAAAAGTGGACTCGGAACAACTCGCCGGCCAGGGAGTGTCGATCGTCGGGTTGTGTGACGTCGATCAAGAGTTGCTCAACAAGAAGGCGTCCGTGCTGTCGTCGGCTGCCAAGTTTGATGATTTTCGCGAGTGCCTGGACCAGCTTGGCGACAAGATTGACTTGGTCACCGTCAGCACGCCCGATCATACGCACGCGGTCGCAGCGACCGATGCCATGCGGCGTGGCAAACATGTGTACTGCCAAAAACCTCTGACTTGGTCAATCCGCGAAGCGCGAGTCCTGCGGGAGTTGGCGGCCGACAAGGGTGTCGTGACCCAAATGGGCAATCAGGGAACGGCTGAAGATGGGTTTCGGGAATCGATCGACGTGATCCGCAGTGGTGCGATCGGCGATGTCACTGAGGTCCACGCGTGGACGAACCGCCCCGTCTGGCCCCAAGGCGACTTGCCGCCGGCCGATGCCGCGGCCGTACCAAAGACACTGAACTGGGACAACTGGATCGGACCCGCTCCGATGCGTCCCTTTGTTCCTGAACGGTACCACACGTTTGCCTGGCGTGGTTGGTTCGATTTCGGCACCGGTGCGCTGGGCGACATGGCATGTCACACGGTCAACATGCCGGCGATGGCGCTCAAGCTTTTTGATCCGATGTCGGTGACCTGCCTGTCGAAGACCGGTGAATCAAAAGACGGGCAGGCGTTTCCCGAACGTAGCACGGTGCGCATCGAGTTTCCGCAACGTGAACGCTTTGGACCCTGCGATTTCTATTGGTACGACGGAGGTGACCTGCCTGGCAAAGCCATTACCGACCAGCTCCCCGACTGGTTCCAGCCTCGAATTGCCAAGCACTTGGCCAACCCATCCGATCGCGGAAGTCGCAGCAGCGGCGTCGTCTTGATCGGAACGAAAGGCGTGCTGTTTTCGCCGGATGACTATGGCGCTAAATACATCCTGTTGCCCAGCGACCAGTATGTTGACTACATGCCACCCCAACCCGTGTTGCCCCGCATCCCGGTCCAGCAAGGGCGAGACGCCAATCATATGTGGGAGTTCGTCCAAACGATCCAGGGCGAATACGCTCCGGGAACGCTATCGAACTTTGACTACGCCGGACGCGTCACCGAAACGGTCCTACTGGGCGTGCTGGCGCTGCGTTCACAACCGGGCACGCGGATTCTGTGGGACAGCCAAACGCTCACTAGCCCAAGCCACCCCGCGATGAACGAATTCGTTCACCGCGACTATCGACCTGGATGGTCGATCTAGCGCTACAGCAATTGACGCGGTGGGTTGGAGACCGCATCAGGCAGGGACTCGGCTTGGCGAACACCCGCAGCAAGCAGTCGGTCGGCATCGACTGGACCCAGTTTCTGGCAGAGCCAGACGTAGACCACGTGAACGATCACGCGGTATTGATCAGGCGTCGCCAATAGTTGCAGCCCGCCGGCGACCGGCGTTTTCTGCCACTGCTTGAGAGGTCCGAGCACGCGATCTCCCAATGCGATCACGTCCGCGGCGGACGTGATCGCGTTGGCCAGCTTCAGGTGGCTGTCGTCGCCGCGATGCTGTAGCTGCGAGGCGATTGTTTCGACCAAGGTGGCGAACACAGCATGGAGCCCCGTGCGAGGCCCAGCCGTTTGGCCACTGGCTGATTGATTAGGCGTCGTCGCTGGCTGTTTGCCCGCCAGCGGGTCCGGGCCGATCTCCTCAGCGGGCAACGTCCGCAAGGACATGATTTCGCCCAGGACTTTTCCCAGGTTCGCTTCAGCGCTATCAAGCGTCGATTGCAGTCGTTGGATCAGCTGGTTGAAGCGGAGATTTTCGACGTCACCAAATTCGGAGTCCAACGTCTGGATGGCCGAATGGATTGCTTGCGGCGTCGCGTTACCGTTCATGGCATTGAACACGATCCGACGACGTAACGAGCGTTCTTGTTCGTTAACTGGCATGATGATTACTTGTAGTAAGGGTCGTGCGGACTTCGGATCACTGGTGCAGCGTTGCTTGGAACTCGGGGTAGCCGACTTCGTGGTGCTCGCTGAAGTCCAATCCACGCTGTTCGTCCATGCTGGTGCAGCGAAGCGAGACGACGACGCTGATCACCTTGAACGTCAGCCACGACATCGGGAAAGCCCATAGGAACGCGGCCGCAATTCCCAGCAGCTGAGTTTGAATACGGGCCATGTTCATGATGTCACCTTCGTAAAAGATGCCCGCTGCCAGTGTGCCCCAAAGTCCGCAGATGCCATGCACGGCGACAGCACCAACAGCATCGTCGATCTGCATCGGTTCAAAGACCGTCATGGCGACCACGCAGATACATCCAGCGATCGCACCGGCAAGGATGGCGTGCAATGGGTCCATCGTGGCACATCCCGCTGTCACGCCGACCAGCCCCGCCAATCCTCCGTTGACCGTTTGCTTCATCAGCAGTTTGCCGCCAAAGACGACTCGTGTGATGACGAACCCCGCAACTCCGGCGGCACCGGCTAAGTGCGTGTTCAAACAGATTCGACCGACCGTTTCATTGGCTGCCAGCGTCGAACCGCCGTTGAAACCGAACCAGCCCATCCACAGAATCAGCCCGCCGAAGGCAACCAGCGGCAGGTTGTGTCCACCGATCTCACGGACTTCTCCGTCCTCGCCGTATTTCCCAAGTCGGGGCCCAAGCACCATCACACCAGCCAGTGCACACCAGCCACCGACCGAGTGGACCACCGTGCTGCCGGCAAAGTCAACGAATCCGCGACTGGCCAGCCAGCCGTTTTCATTCCACACCCATGAACCGTAGACCGGATAGATGACACCGGTGATGATCATGGCGGCAAAGACGTAAGGCACGAATCGAATGCGTTCAGCCAGTGCGCCCGAGACAATCGTTGCTGCGGTGGCGGCGAACATCATTTGAAAGAACAGTTTGGCAAACTCCTGCATCTCGGCCGTTCGCAGCATGAAGTGATCGGTGCCGAACCAACCGCTTGCGTTCGTGCCGAACATCAGACCGTAGCCGAGGCCCCAGAAGACCAAAGCACCGAAGCACATGTCTGTGTAGTTTTTCATGATCACGTTGATCGAATTCTTCGATCGCACCATGCCGCTTTCCAGCATGGCGAAGCCCGCTTGCATGAAGAACACCAGGGCCGCAGCAATCACGATCCAGGCGGTGTCGAGATTGGTTTGTAGTTGTTCGGGGGACATGGAGAAAGCTCCGAAGGCAGGATATGGAGGTGGGTTGAAGGCGAAGGGCGTGAGTGAAAGCGAGCCTCAAGGAGACTCATTAAGTGGGATCAGGTCCCGGGTTGGATCGGTAGGTGCCCCGACAAAATGACTTGGTCAAGATCAGGAACGGCCATCGGGCCTTCGTCCGTGATGAAAGCTCCCAGCAGCCATCGGGCATCGATGCCCGGTTGCGGGTGTGGCGTGCTGGATGTCGGCGTGCGCAACGAACGCATTTGAGCGTGAGTCAGGCAGCCGAGCAGTTCGTTGTTTGGAGTTCGAACGACCAGCAGTCGACTCGATTCCTTGTCCGGCACCTTCGATCGATCCTCGGCCGCGAGCCCCAACGCATCACCTAGACGCATCACAGGCAGCGGGCGGTCGTTCCAAATGGTCAGCCCCATCAAACTGGGGTCGCACGTCGGAACCTGGCGGATCGGTGTGGGCGAACCGATATGAACGACGCAGGACATCGGAACGGCAAGCGCGGCATTCATGCGAACTCGAGATGACTCGGCCGGAGCAAAAACCAACAGACCTCGACCAGTGGTCATTCCGCATCCCGTTGCCTCTGAGTTCGTGGCGTTACGGGTCCGCGTGACGCCCTCGGTCAAAGTTTCAACCGAAGCTTCGTCGATCGCGACTGGGTTGGTCGCCAACGCGGCCGTGTCAAGGATCACTCTTGGTGTCACCGATCCGCGATCATGGTGGGTCACCCAAGCCTTACCGGGGATCGTGAGTCGCGACGTCACCCAAGCGGGAATGTCCAACCAGTGCTGGCGGTTGACGCTGAGCGGACGACTTGTCGAATCGACAAACAGCCCCAACGAATCTTCATGTCCCAGGCTGCACGGTGTTCTGACCAGAATCATCGACCGACGACCGGATATCTGAGTGACGTTGAGCCAGCCACCAAGGTCCACCGCTCGCGTCACCGCTGAGTCGCCGTAGCGAACCAGTCCGGCCACCGAATTTCCTGTAGAAGATGCGCCGGTATCGATTGCGTCGATCTTGGAGACGGCGACATCTAGCTCCACGCCGCGCAAATCAGTGGATTCGACGCCCAATGCATAGGGACCGACATCGATCGCAATCATTCGGCGTGCATCTGAGTCGGCGCTCCGGGACGTGGGGCAGGCCGATCCGTGCGGCCGGCCGGCGCTGTTGGGCAGAGCAATTGGGTTGTCTGGCGTGCTGATCATGTCGCGTGTTCCCGCTTTGCAATTGGGCTAGACCAAAGTGGCTTCTTGGTCCGCCAAGCGGGCGGCCAACGCAAGCAAGTCATCATCACGGAAGGGTTTGACGACGTAGTCGGTTGCTCCGGCGGCCATCGCCCGGTTGCGGTGTTTTTCGCCCGCGCGGCTGGTCACCATGATCACGGGCGTGTCACGGTAGGCTTGGCTGGACCGCAGATTGGCAAGCAGTTCCAGTCCGTCCATCCGTGGCATTTCCATATCCAGCAGAATGACGTTGGGCTGAGCCTCCTCGCCGGCGAGTGTCTCCAAGGCGTCGACACCGTCTTTGGCCGTCATCACCGCCCATCCACCCGTACGCATGACGCTAGCGGTGATGCGACGAACGGAAACAGAGTCGTCGACGATCAAGACGTTTCGGCGTCGGTCGTGTTGGCTTGATCCACTCCGCTGCACCGGCATGTTCGGCATCGAGCGAACTAGGCCAACCAGATCGGCCGGATCCAGAATCGGGATCACCGAACCGTCACCGCGAACGGTCGCACCGATCAGCCCGGGAACCTGTCGCAGGTGATCGCCAAGTGACTTGACCACGATGTCCTGTCCGCCTTCGATGGCGTCGACCAAGACCGCGACTCGGCGATCACCGGACTCGATGATCAACATCGGTACGGGCCGGGTCAGGTCAGGTGCGGGTGCCAGCAGTAAGCGATGAGACAGACCGGTCATCCGCAGCGTTCTGCCGTCCAGGTCCAAGACCGCATCTTCGCCAATGCGACGAACCTTGGCCGGGTCGAGCCGCGATATCTGGTTGACCGCCTGCATCGGTAAGGCAAATTGCGATCCACCGGCTGAGATAACCAGGGCGCGAGTCACGGCCAACGTTGTGGGCAGAATGATCGTGAACTTGGCACCTTGACCGGGCGCGCTATCGATTCGGATCGTGCCCTTGAGTCTTTGCACGGTCTCGCGGACCACGTCCATGCCGACTCCGCGACCGGAGAGATCCGTGACGTTCTCTTTGGTGGAGAACCCGGGCGAGAAAACCAGCATGTAGAGTTCATCGTTACTCAGCTGGTCGTCTTCGCCGATCAGGCCTCGCTCGATTGCTCGGCTGCGAATTTTTCTGGCGTCCAGCCCTTGTCCGTCATCTTCAACGCGCAGGGTCATCTGCGTTCCCTGGTTGACCGCTTCGATCAACAGGGTCGCTTCGGCCGGCTTGCCCGCTTCCAGACGCTGCTGTTCGCACTCGATGCCGTGGTCCACGGCGTTACGAACCAGATGAAGCATCGGATCCGCGATTTCTTCGAGCACGGTCTTGTCCAATTCCGTGTGGTCACCGCGAACGACCAAGCGAACCTGCTTGCCGCACGACGCTGCGGCGCTGCGGACGGCGCGTCCCAAGCGGGGCACAATGGTTCGCATGGGAACCATTCGAATCTGCATCAACCGGTCTTGTGCGTCGCGTGTCAGGCGTTGCCAGCGTTGCAGCAAGGCATCGAAATCACCCGACAACGCTCGGCATTCACCCGCGATCGACGCGACGTCGCCGGTCGCTTCGGAGAGCGTTCGCGCCAGGAGATGGAATTCGGTGTAGCGGTCAAACTCAAGTTCGTCGAATTCTTGGACGCGGTCGGCGTCGATGGCGGGAGCGGACGAGGGGGCGAACCCGGGGATTCCCGCCAGTCGATTGTTGGTAAAGGTCGTCGGCGACGCCTCGCCCTGTCTCAGGGCTTCGACGCTGTACTGAGTTTCGACATCGTGCGTCACGCCCCGCAATCGTCCCAAGGCGGTTTGCAGGTCGTCGATTTGGCAAGTGAAGTCTTGCAAACGTGAGGCGAACGCGGACCGATTGATGATCATCTCACCAACGAGCCGGGTGAGGTCGTCCAGACGCCCCAACGGCACTCTCATGTTCGCTTCATTGGCGACTGACTTGTCTATCGCGGCAGATGTTGCTTCTGCGCGATCCGCTTCCGTGTTCTGAGTGGTCGCCGTTTCGAGTTCTGCTTCAATCTCTTTCAGATCATGCTTGCTTAGCTCGGCCTCCGCGGGATCGATGGAGGCAAGATCGACATCACCCATCTCGGCGCCGAAGGCCGCCAGCGCCGCAGCCAGTTCAGTATCGTCCCCTTCGGGTTCGATGGTTGCGTTGACCGGCTGAACGACGTCGCGGTTCTGGGCAGTGGCTTCGGCCAGCAAGTCACCGTACTGCGTGTAGAGCTTGACGACCGATTCGGCCATTTTGTCGGCGTCAAACGCTTCGCCGGTCAGTTCCTGGAGTCGGTCAGCGGTGGACAGCATCAGCAGCGCCATGCCGCTGGTGACCGACTTGCCACCTTCGGCCAGGTGGTCCAACAAGTCTTCCATCCGGTGTGCCAACCGGGTGACCGCATCGACACCGACAGCGCCCGCGGCTCCCTTCAATGTGTGGCTGGCTCGGCGAACGTCACCCAGCGCGGATTGGTCACCTCCATCAACTTGCAGTCGATCCAGCCCGTCGTAGATCGTGCGCAGATGGTCCTCCGCCTCTTCACTGAAGATGTCTTTCAGTTCAGGCTGGATGGACTGACCCTCCCTCAACATGCGAAGCACGTCGTCGGTCGCGATCGTCTCGGGATGGTTGGAAGCTGACATCGGTGTCTGTAGGGTGTGCGGAGGTCGCGAGGGAAAGCTTCGGTCGGTCGGCTGGGGGTTGGCCCACAACTATCGCTGACTGTTGATCAGCTACCGTTGTGATCCTGGGGCGGCCGTCCAACCGCG
>JBCCUO010000148.1:0-7537 GCA_039196805.1 Planctomycetota bacterium
CGCCGCCGAAGCGGTAGCGTCCAGGTCCGGACAATCCGCTTGCCACCGTGCCGCCAAGCGTCGCACCGCCATGAACCAACAGGGGGTCGAATGGCAGGTACTGATTCTTCTCCGCCAGCATCGCCACGACTTCGCGAAGCGGAGTGGCAGCTCGGGCAGTGAATGTGAACTCGGAAGGCTCGTATTCGATCACGCCTGACATCGACTTCAGGCAACCAAGCTGACTCTCTGCGGGTGTCGGCAAATCGGACAGCGTGCGATGCAGCGACGGCTTGGTCTGTCCAGCGACTGGCAGTCGTCCTGTTCCGCTCCTCACCCAGTCGATGACATCTTGCTCGGTGCTCAGCTCGACACCATTCAATGCACCCGCAACAGCATCACTCACGCGAAATCACTCCCGCCTTTTCCAAGGGATGCATTCCGCCAGCCGACAACGCGGGGGCTTCGCTTCCTGGGAACATCTTGCCCGGATTGGCGATCTGCTCAGGATCCATCGCCAGGCGAATTCGATGCATCACATCAATGCTGGGTTGGTCGTACATCTGATCCAAGAACTCGCGTTTCTCCATTCCGACGCCATGCTCTCCAGTGATCGATCCCCCCATATCGATACAGAGCCGCAATATCTTGCCGGCTAGCGTTTCGGCGCGTTCCAGTGCCCCCGGCTCGTTGCCGTCGTACATGATCAGTGGATGAAGGTTTCCATCGCCAGCATGGAAAACGTTGGCCACGCGAATTCCCGACTCCCGCGACAACGCCTCGATGCCAATCAGCGCTTCGCCCAATCGACTGCGAGGAACAACGCCGTCTTGAACCAGGAAGTCAGGGCTGAGACGACCGACGGCTGAAAACGCCGACTTTCGTCCCTTCCAAATCATCAATCGCTGGTCGTCATCTTCCGCAATGACCTGTTCGAAAGCGTCCGTCCGCGCCAAGATTGATTCCAGCTGATCGCGTTCCGTCGCGATTTTCTCTCGCGGACCCTCCAGTTCAACGATCAGTACCGCCGCCGCTCCGGGCGGATATCCACACGCCACGGCAGCTTCGGCCGCCTCGATCGACAGCGCGTCCATGATCTCCATCGCTCCGGGCAACAATCCCGAATCGATCACGGCGGAAACGGCGTCCCCCGCCGCTTGTAGCGATCGGTATCCAACCAGCACCGTGTGAAAACACTCGGGCCGTGGCAGCAGCCTGAGCGTGATTTGCGTCGCGATGCCAAAGAGCCCTTCGCTGCCGCAAATCAAGCCTGACAAATCAGGCCCGACAGTTTCCAAGCCTTCGCCGCCAACGCTGAGCTCCTGGCCCGTCGCGGTCACAAACTCCATTCCCAGGACATGGTTTGATGTCATGCCATACTTGAGGCAATGCGCTCCACCGGAGTTGAAAGCGACATTGCCACCGATCGTGCAGACCGACTGACTCGACGGATCGGGAGCGAAGTACAAGCCAAACGGTTCGGCCGCCTGAGAGACGTGCAGGTTGACCACTCCAGGTTCGACGACGGCGATTCGATTGACCGGATCAATCTTCAGGATGCGATTCATCCGGTTCAGCGTGATCACGATGCCGCCTTCGACGGGAAGGGATCCGCCCGACAAACTGGTCCCGCTGCCGCGAGCAACAAATGGCACACATTGGTGATGGCACCACCTGACGACCGTCAAGATCTCGTCGGCCGATTCCGGCGTCACCACCGCCAGCGGCTTGGCTTTGAACGCCGTCAGTCCGTCCGACTCGAAGGCCGCGCGAGCCGCTTCGTCCGTCTGAACCCGCCCCGGCGGCAACGCTGACGTCAGCGCACGCCAATCGATTGAACCTTCGTTTCGATTTGGATCCGCCGGCCGGTCAGATGCGTTCGGGGCGACAGCAGACATCACGCCAAGCAGTGTTGAAGGGCTGACACGAGTGTGCCTATGTTCCTGGCGGTTGCCGAGTGCCCCATCAACCCGATTCGCCAAGCTTTGCCGGCAAAGACGCCCAAACCGCCTCCGATCTCGATATCAAATTCATTCAACAGACGGCTGCGAATCGCGGCTTCATCGATCCCTTCGGGAACGGCAACGCAGTTGAGCGTGGCCAACGAGTTCTCAGGAATGTATTTCAGCCCCAGCGCCTCCAGCTGGCCACGCAGTAGTTGGTGCATCTGTTGGTGCCGGGCGAATCGATTCTCCAAGCCTTCTTCGACCACGATCGCCAACGCTTCTCGTAGCGCGTACACCATGTTGATCGGCGCGGTGTGATGATACGCGCGTCCGCCCGCACCGGTGTAGTAGTTTTTTAGCATGCTGACATCCAGGTACCAGCTGCGTACCTTTGAGGTCCGCGACTCCAGCTTTTCGATCGCGCGTGGCGAGAAGGAGACAGGTGAAAGCCCCGGAGGGCACGAAAGGCACTTCTGGGTGCCAGAGTAGATGGCATCGATCCCCCACTGGTCGACCTTCACTTCGTGCCCGGCAAGTGAGGTCACCGAGTCCACTGCGAAGAGCATCCCGGCGTCGTGCAGTAAGTCACCGATGCCGGTGAGGTCTTGATGGGCGCCCGTCGAAGTCTCGGCGTGCACGATACCCAACATCTTGGCGGCCGGATGTTGATCGATCGCATCCGCGATTTGTTGCCGAGTGAACGTGTGCCCCCACGGTACTTCGATCGCGTGGACGGTCGCGCCGCAGCGTTCCATGTTGTCCTTCATCCGTCCGCCGAAGACGCCGTTGATGCAGACAATCGCTTCGTCACCCGGCTCGATCAGGTTGACCAAAATGGTCTCCATGCCCGCCATTCCGGTCCCGGAGACGGGGAAGGTGAGCGCGTTCTCGGTTTGATACACCTGTCGAATCAGCTGGCACGTTTCGTCCATGTACTGGATATATTGCGGGTCCAAGTGCCCCAAGGTCGGCGCCGACATCGCTCGCAGGATCCTGGCGGGAACTGTGCTTGGACCGGGACCCATCAGCAGTCGCTCACGAGGATTCAGAGCGGGTAGATCCGTCAGGGGTGATGAAGTGTCAGGTTCAACCGCGATAGACATCGAAGAGCCAAGGAATGAGGCAAAGGAAGTACAAGCTTTCTTACAGCTTAGCCGGTAAGCGAAGTCACCGGGAGTTGCCCCGGTGGTGGAGACCGGGCTGTCTTGACCACAGCGGATGACGGAGTCGGGAACCGCGGCCAGCGCCTTCGGCTGATGCTCTGCGAACCAGGAACGAAGCCTTTAGAGTTCCTGCGGCTCTTTACCGTGGAAAAAAGCTCTTTTGACACGGCATGTGGGCTTTTGCTACCAACCCCTGAATCGGGCGGTCGACTCTCGGTCCGGCAGCTTGCTCGGGCAACTTTGTGGCACCCATGTTGATTCGAATTCTCTTCTTTTGCGGCCTCCTTCTCCTCTCTCCGATCATGGGTCGATCCGGTGAGCCGGGTGAGACACGCCCTTGCGTTTTGCTGACCAACGGAAGAGTCCTGTTCGGCAACGCCCGTCAGGTCGCCGACAGCGTACTGCTTGAGCGACAAGGTTCGACGCTCAAACTGAATCGAAATCAGGTCGCTTGCTGGGCAGACTCGCTGTTGGGGTTGTACCAGTTTCGAGTGGACGGGCGGCAGGGAGACTCACTGAGTCAAAGATGGGGCGATGCCACGTGGTGTTTGGAAAACGGGTTGCTGGACCAAGCCGAAGTCGAAATTGCCTGGATGGAGCAACGTTTCCCAAGCGACCCGCGGCCAAGACGTTTACGCAGCCAACTGCAAACGCTTCGCACGGCGTCTTCGTCACCCAATCGTCTTCCAGAGGCACCGGCCCAATCGCAGCACTCCGTCCGACAAACAGCTTCGCAGCAACCGTGGTTCGACGAAGCAAGGCTTGAACTCGCCTCGGATTCGCCGCTGGTCCAGCGCTTTGCAAGACACGTCCAGCCGATGCTGGTGAACCACTGCGGAACCTGCCATCGCCAGAACTCGGGTCGCTCTTGGTCATTGCTGACAACGTCCAGCAGAAGTCGTCCTTCCGCTCGGATGACTCGCGCCAACCTTTCTTCGGTGATCCGTTGGCAGCGACAGCAATCCGAGGAACAAGACAATTTTCTTCGCTTGGCCACGACCGCCCATGGTGGGTCGACACGACTGCTTCGGCCCGGCAGTGCGGCAGCCACCAACCTTCAGTATTGGTTGCAACTGGCGGAACAAATGCTGTCGCCTCAGTCGACGCAGGGTGCTGGCGAAGCCGCCACGGCAGACCAGACCATCCGCCAGGTGACTCACACCGCCGGCTTGTCGTCTCACGAGAATCAGGGTGCGCCCACCGAAGCCAACCAATCGGTCAAGAACAGCGTCCCAGGTCAACCGAGACGGCTACCGGCGATCGGTGACCCATTTGACCCCGACCTTTTCAATCGGCAATTCAACCCTCGGCGGTAGTATCCCCCGCATTGCTGAACTTGAGCAATGCGTACTTGCGTTTGCCGCGACGCAGCACGATCACGGTTTCACTCGCTAAGTCGGCTGCGGTTAGTCTTAACTGCTGATCCGAGATGCGTTGGTTGTTGACGTACACGCCACCCTCTTTCACCGCCCGCCGTGCGTCGCCACTGCTTTGGCACAGCCCGGCAGTCTGCAGTGCTTCGACGATCCAGTAACCGTCACCCGACAACATGTGACGAGACACCACGTTGCTGGGTACGCCGTCAAAAATTTCGTTCAGGTCTTTGTCGGTCGCATCGCTGATCTCACCTCCAAAGAGGATCTGAGTGGCTTGCTGGGCGGTCGCCAATCCCCTGTCGCCGTGGACGAACTGCGTCATCCATTCGGCCAAACGGTTTTGAGCGACCCGACGCCCCGGATCGTCCGCCGTCTGTTGGCTCAGCGCGTCATACTCTGCTTTCTCGATCTCGGTCAGATACGCGATGCATCGCATCACGTCCGCGTCCTCGACGTTGATCCAGTATTGGTAGAACGCATAGGGGCTGGTCCGCTGAGGGTCCAACCAGATCGCCCCCTGTTCCGTCTTGCCCATCTTTCGTCCGTCGCTGGTCGTCAGCAGAGGCGCGGTGATGCCGAAAAGCTGCTTCCCAAGCATCCGACGACCAAGGTCGATGCCGGCCGTGACGTTCCCCCATTGGTCGCTGCCGCCCGCCTGAATCAAGCAGTCGTGGTCGCGGCACAGGACCACAAAGTCGTACGCCTGCAACAGCATGTAGCTGAACTCGGTGTAGCTCAGCCCCACTTCACTCTGTAGTCGCGAACGAACGGATTCCTTGCCCATCATCGCGCCGACCGGAAAGTTTTTGCCGACGTCACGAAGGAAGCTCAGGTAGCTGTAGTCCTTCATCCAATCGTAGTTGTTTAGCAGCTGTGCCCCGTTTGAGCCGCTGAACCCCACGTCGCCATCGAAGTCCAGGAACCTGCGCATCTGATCGGCAACGCCGTCGACGTTGGCTTGCAGTTGTTCCTCGGAAAGGAGATTGCGTTCCTCACTCTTTCCACTCGGGTCACCAATCATCCCGGTCGCGCCACCCACCAAAGCAATCGGTCTGTGCCCGGCACGCTGGAATCGCCGCAACATCATCAACTGCATCAGACTGCCGACGTGCAGGCTGGATGCGGTCGGATCAAAGCCGATGTACAACGTTTGCGGCCCGGAGTTCAACAATTTCGCCAGACCCGCTTCGTCGGTCGCTTGATGGATCAAGCCGCGCCAGCGGAGTTCATCGATCAGGGGTGACGCCACGGGTTGGTTCGGAGCTTGAATAGACGACGAAGAGGCATCGTCGGTGGAGGATGAATGGGTGGGCACGATTCGCTTCAATCGATTGAGTGTTGGCGAAGAATTGACTCGGCGATGAGCAAGTCTTCCGGATAGGTGATTTTTAGATTCATTGCGGAGCCTTTGACTAGACCCACGGCAACTCCGCAACGTTCGACCAATTCTGCGTCGTCGGTTGCCGGACGTCCCCGGTGACGACCGTAAGCATCCACAAGGACTTCACGCCGAAAAACTTGGGGCGTCAAAGCCACGTACAGACCACGGCGATCCACCGTCGCCTTGATCGGTCCCAACCCGTTCGCATCGCTTCCACGTTTAACGGTGCCGACGACGGGATGCGCCAAGATCGCAGCCCCCGTTGTCGCAGCCTCGCGGATCACGTCCGCGACTTCATCGGATCGAACCAATGGACGCGCTGCGTCATGTACGGCGACCAGTGAAATCGACCCGTCGTCTGCGATCGATGCGAGTGCTGCCGCGACGCTATCCGTTCGCTCGCAGCCGCCTCGGACGAAACGAACGTCTGCAGCGCCGAAGTGGTCAGCAGCCTGAAGCCGAAACGTGGGTTCATCTGCCTCGGACACGGCAACCACCATCAGCCCTACGGAGGAAAGTCGCAACAATCGCCGCGCCGAGTGTAGCCACAAGGGCATCCCATCCAGCGGCGCGAAAAGCTTGTTCTGCACGTCACCGAAACGCCGCCCACTTCCGGCGGCCGGCAAGACAACGGCGACCGATCCGTCGGGAACGACTGCGGACGAGACGCTCGTCGTTTCGCCGGGTTCAATCCACTCGGGATGGGAATGGTCCGACGTGCTCACTGGCGAGCCGACTGATGATTCAGGGGCAGCCACGCCGCGTTGTCTTGGCTGCTGGCCACGCACTGTTGGATGAAGTACATCCCTTCCACGCCGTCATAGACGTTGGGATAGACCGTGTCGCGTCGCTCAAAGGACTCTCCCGCAGCACGTTTGGCCATGTCATCGAAGGCGGCACAGTAGATGTTTGCGAACGCTTCAAAGAAAGCCTCCGGGTGGCCGGCCGGAAGGCGACACGCGCCTGCACCGGAGCTGTTCATGAACGGAGCGTTCGGGTCGCGTGTGTAGATCTGGTGAGCCTTGCCGTTTTGGCGATAAATCATCTGATTGGGATCTTCTTGACGCCAGCGAAGGGAACCCTTTGTGCCATCGATCTCAATCTCCAGATCGTTCTCGCGGCCATGACTGATCTGCGACGCGGTCACGGTTCCCAGGCCGCCGTTGGCGTAGCGAACGACGGCGGTGCCATAGTCGTCCAGTTTTCGACCTTCCACGAACGTTTTCAGGTGGCAACTGACCGACTCGGGCAACTGACCCGTCATGAATCGCCCCAAGTTGTAGGCGTGGGTGGCGATATCACCGAAGGCACCCGCCGCGCCGCTCTTGCTGGGGTCGGTCCGCCAGGCGGCCTGTTTCTGTTCTTCGTTTTCCAGCGGCGTTCGCAGCCAACCTTGGATGTACTGCGACCGGATCGCATTGATCTCACCCAGTTCTCCGCCCAGGATCATCTCGCGGGCCTGCCGGACCAGCGGGTAGCCGGTGTAGTTGTGTGAAACGGCAAAGACGACGTCGCTGGCCTCAACCGCCTTCTGCAGTTCTAGCGCTTGATCCAAGTCAAACGTCATCGGTTTGTCGCAAACGACGTTCAGACCCGCCTCCACGGCGGCCTTGGCAACCTCGAAGTGAGTGTGATTGGGCGTCGTGACGCTGACAAAGTCGATGGCTTGACCCTCGGGCATCGCCTTTTCCG
>JBCCUO010000149.1:0-7530 GCA_039196805.1 Planctomycetota bacterium
CCACGAATCTCGCGGATGCACGCGCATCAAGACCCGATCTCATTCGCGTCCATTCGTGCGATCCGAGGCCAAGTTTTCAGCCCTTGTGCGTCTCGATCCACTCATTGATTCGCAACTCGAGCATGGGGAGGGGGATCGAGCCGGCTTCGAGCACCTTGTCGTGAAATTCACGCACGTCAAATTGATCGCCTAGCTGCTGTTCCGCTTGGCGACGCAAGCGACGGATTGTTAGCTCCCCCACTTTGTACGCCAGGGCCTGGCCAGGCCAGCCGATGTAGCGGTCCACTTCGGCGACAACGTTGTGTTCGCTCAGTGCGGTGTTGTCGCGCATGTAGTTGATCGCTTGTTTGCGACTCCAGCCCATCGAGTGGATCCCGGTGTCGACCACCAAACGGCAGGCCCGCCAGGCCTCCATGCTGAGTCTGCCAAACTCCTGGTAAGGGTCCTGATAAAACCCGATTTCGCGACCGATCCGTTCGCTATACAACGCCCAGCCCTCAATGAAGGCGGTGAATCGGCTGTGCCTGCGAATCGGGTGCACCTCTTGGAGTTCGGCTTGCAACGCCAGTTGCAGATGGTGTCCCGGCACGGCTTCATGCAGCGATAGCGATTCCAGCTGATAGAGGGGCCGAGATGAAAGGTTGTAGGTGTTTACGTAATAGAATCCCGCACGTGAACCGTCGGAAGCCGGCGGCCAGTAGTACGCGGATGTGGTTTGAGGTGCGACGTACGAAGGCACTTCTCGAATCCCGTACGGCGTTCGGGGCAATCGACCAAAGAGCTCCGGCAGACGCCCGTCGGCGCGCTTCAAGATCAACGCCACTTCTTTCATCAGCTGGTCAGGTGTGTCCGCATAGAACTCAGGCGAGGTGCGTAGATGCTCCAAGAAAGCCGGTAAGTCACCATCAAATTTCACGCGTTCCACGATCGATTCCATTTCGCCACGAATCCGACTGACTTCGTTGCGTCCCGTCGCGTGCAACGATTCGGCCGTCAAGGGAAGTGTTGTGAACCGCTCAATTCGATCGCGATAGAACTCCCGTCCATTCGATTGGGCCGATATGCCAACGGCTGTTCGGCATGCGGGTAGATACTCCTCTTGCAGGAATCTGGCGAACCGATCGTAGGCTGGTATGACGCTCGATTCGATCGCGTCCACGATTCGCTGTTCTACTTGAGGCCAAGACTTGTCTCCCAGCGCCGCTCGTGACTCAGCCGAAACGTTCTTCAACAGCAATGACTGTTGAGGGTCGGTAACGACGTGCGCGTTCGCCTGGGAGGCCGATTCACGCATGATGACGGCAGGCTGAGTCAGGCCTTGCTGGATTCCGCGACGCATCAGTTGGATGTGCTGGTCGGTGTGCCGCGAGAAGGCCTTGAGTCGGGAAATGTAGTTGTCGAAGTCTTGACCGGTGCGAGGATCCATCAGCCGCGGAAGTTCGGGAAAGCTGATGTGAAAGCCTTCGCGGTTGTTGATCGGCGTCAAGTGAGTTTGGAAGCGGTGGTCAGCCAGTTGGGAGTCCAGTCTCAATCGAAGCAACTCATGGTCCAAGCGATCGTCTGGTAAAAGTGCGTCGGCAGGGATTTGTTTCAGGGCATTCAGGAACGATGCAAGCGCTTCGGCACGCTGGTCAATTGCCGCTTCGCTCATGTCGACCAGCCGGTCTTGGCCACGAGGGTCACCGACATCCGCCGCCAGCAGCGGAAACTGCTCCAGTTCATACTCCCAAACCTGGTCCAGGAGCGTTGCTAGCCGAAGTGCATGGTTATCGTCTTGCGAAAGGCAAGTTGAGCCGCAGGCAATCACCAGTACGAACCAAACGATGGAATCGCGTGTCAAGAAAGTGGTAGACATAGTGTCACGATGAGAAAGGAATTGGTGACCCGAACGAACGGTGATTGCGGCCTAAACAAGTTATATCGCCCATCGACGATGCATTCAGCGGCGGACGTGCGGCGTTGAGAGTCAGCTCAATTAGAGGCAACGACGATAGAGGAGGAGACGTGGACACATGGTTTGAATGGATTGGCAGTCTGGAGTGGTCGCGACTGGTGCCAGAGATCATCGGCAAGGCGATCGGGTTTTTGGTCGGATTCGCCGCGAGCTGGTTTCTGCTTTTTCGTCGACGGCTAGATGCACTTCAAAGACTCAAACGCGGCGACACGGATGACATTATCTTTCAAAGCCACAAGCTGTGCCCGATCGATGACGGCAAACGAGTCGCTTTGGTGTTCCGCAATCTGGCACCGAAGACGACCTTAGATTCTCTCTATGACAACCCGGCTGCCCAAGAGCTGATGAAGCAGTTGGCTGATCAGACTTCCTTGGATGATCCGATCTTAAAGACCGAACGAACGCTTGGATTTGAGGTGTTGAATGATGCGGCTGGGCATATTGCCGGCTTGATGGCGACCACGCCCTTTCCTCGAGAGCCCTGGTTGTTCGTGATGACGTGCGAGGATCGAGACGTAGTTCGCAAAAAATGCATTCGCTGTTTCTTGATTCGCCCCGATGATCTCGATCAATTCAAAGACTGGGAATGGTGTCGGGAACGCGTGAGCGTCGAGTCGCCTTGGCACTGGTTTCGAGTGGTCGCTCTTCACCGAATCGCACTTCAATGGGTCGGGCAATGCCAGCGTTCACGGGAAGCATCGAGCGAGTCGATGCCCCTTGTCGATGATCAAGTCCGTCACGATCGAGTCCGACTCTTGTCTTTGGGGGTCAATTTGGACGATCGTCCGATCGGTGAGCCGGTGACCATCGACTGGTCTAGTCATCAGGCTCAGCTGGAGCTGCTCGGGATGTCCTTGGAATCCGGCAATGCTGCCGAAGAGTATTCGCCAGCCTCGTCGTGTACCAGTGACTCGCACTGAGTCATGGCCGTTTGCGGCCTTGCGATCGACTTGGCTCGTGCAATTAGCGGCGTAGTGGGAGTCGCAAGCTGGGCGTGGCGACGTATGTGCTGGTCGTCGACAGACTGGGAGTGGCCGAGAGGCGTGTCAGGTCGATCGCATTGGTGGCGCCTTGCGGCATCGTGAACAGGTTGGGGTCACCGCTGAGCAGTTGATTGACGGCGTAGTCTCCGATCTCAAGTCGCATCGAAAGCTCGGGACCACCGACGGGCAGCAAACTGAACTGGACCTGATGCGGTAGCGCGATGCTGCCCTCTTCATAGAGTCGATGCTGCGACGCGGTGCTACGCGCGATCAGCTGCGCGTTTGGTGAGTAAACCTGTTGGTGAACGACGTAGCCGCCCGGCGACACCATGTAGACGCGCTGGTAGACCCCATCGGGACGCCGCATCAGGGCACGCACCTCGTAGAGGCCATCGGGTCGAGTGACGGGGCCTTGGACGACATTGGTCGGGTCGATGTGGACCAGCCCAATCGCGTCGATTAGCCAAGTCGGGTCAACGGGCAACACGGCTCGATCCAGTTGCCTCGCGTATTCCTGGTGGTTGGCGTAGTACAGCGTCCGCGAAGACACCTCGGGAACTTCCAGCCAAAACCGGTTTGCGTTGCTGCCGATGTCGACGCCCATGAAGCCGACCGGAAGCGATGCCTTCATCCGGAACTCTCGGTCGCGTCTCAGATTCATCGCTCCTGACAGCGTTGGGGATCCTGTCATGCTGGTCACGTCCACGCGGGCCGAGTTGGTCGACAGCTCTCGGATGGCGTCGGTACGGTTGACCACTTCACAAAGCGCATCCAGCGAGGGGGCTTCAGTAAAAAGCATCGGTGGTGGCGGGTATAGATTTTTGGGCCGCGGCTGCATGCACGTCGCGCCGCCACAGACCCAGCTGACCGATAGGATGATCAACCATTGAAGTGATCGTGAGGTGCGCAAAGGGGGAATGAAAATCACGATCCGTCATCCTGTGAACTTTCGTCATCCTGCGTGTCGTCGTCGTCAAGCTCCGCATCCGCTTCACAGAACATCAGCTCCTGCAGATGATCCTGCAACGCCTCGGTTTCACGACTGGAGATCGCGCAGACTTGAATGTCGAGTGTGGTTCCATCGGAAACCACATCCAACGTCATCGTCTCAGCGACGTCCGATTCGGTGTCCTCGGGGTGCTGTGCCGTTGCGGTTGAACTTGGTTCGGCTGCTTGAGGGGCACCCAACGGGTTGTCTTGGCGAGCGGAGGACGGCCGAAGAATCCGTCGCCGCATCATCATCAGAGCAAGCAGGTATCGCGTCTTGGCTTGGTCGGGATCATTCGCCATCTGCCTCAGTAAATCGACCAAGACTTCCGGGCTTGCGGCGACCAGTTTGCGGTCCTTATCCGACGGCATCTGCTTCTTCCACCATCCGATCGCTCCCGATGGCGGCGACGTCCAGTTTTCGGCTGCGATGTCCGTTCGCTGAAACGCGTCCCCCGCTTCGACCACTACGGAGTAGTACCATTCCCCGCTTCTCAGCGGTCGGTCGGCGACGCTGCAGCGTCGTGAACTGCGATTGACTTTGTATTCTCCGATCACGACGCCCGCCTTCGCCAGATGGGCGCATCGCACTCATCAGCCGCTTGGAGCCAGCCTGTCGGGTATTGCGAAAGGCCGGAACCCGCGTACTGGCGCACTGCGGCTGATGTTCGGCCGGTTCTCACTTCAATCTGACGCAAGGCATTTAGCCGGCTTCGAAAAATCGCTGGCCCGTTCCGCCCTTGCCGATCGGCACACGAAGCGCACGCCCACACTTTGGACAGTTGCCGCGGTAGGCCATTTCGTCTTCGCTGCGATAAATGCGTCCGTAGGTCTGGCAACACCGGAACTGAATCCCAAGAAACGGTCGTGATGAACTCGTATCCGGCTGGGCATTCGACTGACAGTCTCCGCATGCGTCGTCGAGCGTGTTGCCCGGCGACGGCGGCTCGCTGGACAGGTCCAAACGTGAAACATCCAAGTTGGGAGACTCAGGATCGCCCGGCATCTTTGCTTCAAGGATTGGGTTGCTGCGACTCTTGGATCGCTTCGATCGTCAATTTCAATTGCCGTCTCGCTCGGCTCAGTCGGCTGCGGACTGTCCCGATCGAAATCTGCAGGATATCGGCGATCGTTTCGTACGAATGCTCCTCCATCTCTCGCAAGATCAATATCCCGCGGTGCTCCGGTGTCAGCTGATCCAAAGCCACCCGAACGGCGGCCACACGCTCGTCCCTCAGCATCCGTTCATCCACGCCTTCCCCGTCATCGATCACTTCCAGTCCGCTCGATTCGCGGCCTTGTTCGATTGAGAAGCGTGCTCGTTTTCGTCTCCGCCGTGTCAATGCGTTGTTGAACGCGATTCGGTACAGCCACGTGAAGAACTGACTGTTGCGTTGAAAGGTGTCCAGTTTGATGAACGCTCGGATGAACGCTTCCTGAACCACCTCCTCCGCTTCGTCCGGCGATCCAGTCACGTGCAGCATCGAGGCGAACAGCCGATCCTGGTTCTCGGTCACCAACTGGGCGAACGATTGCCGGTCGCCTTGCAGGGCCCGATCGATCAGTTGAGATTCGTCCGCCACTCGTTCTTTGTCCCAACTGGTCAGCTTGTCCCTCACGGCGAAACCCGTTTCGCCACGGCCAGCAGACGACCGCATCGGCCTGATTTTACTATCACCCCGCTCGAAAGGGTAAGCATCCCGGTCCGACTTGTTTCACGCCAGAGAAAGGGCGTCTTGGCAGGCACAATCCGAACAACTGGAGTGGTCGTGCGCTGCCCAGGCGAATCAGAGAGGCCGAGAAGATTTCACCGCGGGGCGCGAATTTGGCAGAGCAACAGTTAAGCGAATCGCCAGAATCCCTTGTGAATCGTCGCCATTCTAGACGCAACGTCGATGCCAACGTCCCCTCAGTCGCCACCTGACTCCGACGCCCAGGACGCGTTTCGAGCCGATTCGCTGGCGATCGGGATGGCCGTGATGCTGGCGATCACCGTCATTCAACGGGCGGTTGGCTTTTTTCGCGGCGTTTGGTTCTGCCGATTGATGGACGACGACGTCCTGGGACAGTGGTCGATGGCCCAAACGTTCCTGGTGCTGATCACGCCCGTCATGCTGCTGGGAATTCCAGGATGCTTGCCGCGATTTGTCGAACACTTTCGTCGACGCGAGCAACTGGGCGGATTCGTTCGCCGCATCGTTCAAGCGACCTTGGTTTGTACGGCAGTGTGCTTGGGAGCGATGGTCGCGTCGCCATCGTCGTTCGGATGGATCATCTTTGCCAATCCCGGCGCGACATCGCTGGTGCATGGCGTGGTCCTTGCGGTCACCTCGACGATTGTTTTCAACTTCTTTAACGATCTCAACTCATCACTGCGTCAGGTCAAGGTCGTCTCCCTGATGCAGTTCGCCCAGAGTCTGTTGTTGACGGTGCTGGGTATCGTGCACCTGAGCCGTGGCGGCCAGCTCTCCGGGCTATTGGTTTGTTACTCAGTTGCCACGTTGCTGGCGATCGCACCGGGGGCTTGGTCGATCCGCCGAGGTTGGCGGCGATTGCCCCCACAGCAATCTCGCCTGGATACCGGCGCGATGTGGCGGCGCTTGCTTCCCTACGCTTTCGCCCTTTGGATGATGAACCTGGTTGGCAACTTGTTCGAGATGTCCGATCGCTACATGATCTTGCACTTCATGCCTGGCGGTAGTGAAGCGGGGCAGTCCGCGGTGGGTCAGTATCACAGTGCTCGCATCTTTCCCACCTTGCTGCTTAGCTTAGGAACGATGGTCAGCGGCGTACTGATGCCGTACCTGACAGCCGACTGGGAAGCCGGGAATCGCGACGCCGTTCGAGCGCGGTTGAAGCAAGTCGTTTTGGGTCTCTCGGCACTGTTCACGCTTGGCGCTGCGGTCGTCGTCTGGATCGCACCTTGGATGTTCGACAATTTGCTGCAAGGACGTTACAGCGATGGGTTAGTGCTGATGCCAATGGCGGTTGTGTTTTGCATTTGGACCGCCATTGTGACCGTTGGGCAGGACTACCTATGGGTCGCCGAGAAGGGGCGGTCCGTTGCAATCGCGCTGGCGGTGGGTTTGGTCGTGAACCTGATCCTGAATGTTTGGCTGATGCCGACGCATGGTTTGGCCGGCGCCGTGATCGCCACGCTGGTTGCCAACGCCGTGGTGATGGTCGGTGTGTGGTACCTGATGATGCATCATGGCTACCGACTTGACATTGCCGACGTGATGGCCGGTTTGATGCCGGCCGCACTCTTGCTGGGGCCGCACGTGGCGGTGTGCAGTGTTCTGGCCGCCCTCGTCAGTACAGGACAGCTAACAACGATCAGCCATCAAGTCGCCGGCTGGCGATGGTCGACGAAGTTGAGCCCCGAGTCGTAGCCAGCTTCGAGTACTGACAGAAGATTCGCGGGCGATTGGTTCAAAGGGGCTCAAGGATCGCAACCAGCGAAGGATCCTGTATCGTTCGCCACCGACGCGATTAAGGCAAATGTCCGGGCCGTTGACCCTCTTAACCGGACTGCAGCTACTGAAAGCCAGCAGCAAGAAACTGGCTCATTGCTAACAGCCAAACGCCAGCCGCTTCTTCCAGCTC
>JBCCUO010000150.1:0-7524 GCA_039196805.1 Planctomycetota bacterium
TCTGCAGATCCCCGGAGCTGACGCTGCGGCCGACGATCCATCGTTCCGACTGGATCCAGAGACGATGTTTGATGTCGATCCATTTGCCGACGATCCGCAGACGCTGCCGCCACCGAAAACGAATCAACTGCCGCCTCCTCGGACGACTGATCCGATCGCTGATCCGACGTTGCCCAGCGAACAGCGGCCCATGAATCAGCTGAGAGACCCGTTTGGCCCGGAACCCGGTGTGGAGCCACCAACCGCCCCCGCCTCCGATGACTCAATCGGGGAGATGCTGCGACGCGAGACGCCAGATGAAATGGCGGAGCCCTTGCCGCCGGCCGACCCCACAGAGTCACCTTCCGACTTGGATCGGACTGACCCGGAGCCTGATCTCTTTGAGAACACCTTCGGCCCCGATCCCAATCGGGCGCAGGATGATCCGTCAAGCGACCCGCAGTTCGATCGACCGACGGACGCTCGTGCGGCGGCGGGTGACCGCGGCGGGATCAGCTGCGATACGTTTCGCGAGCGCATTGCCAGCCAGACCATTCGCTCGCTGACGTTGGACATCAGCCCGCCGCTGCGACCCGACATCATCGACCAGGCCACGTTCGATCGGGAACGCGAAAAGTTTGAAAGTCGTCAGGTCGATCGGCAATGGCGATCGATTGACGGTCGCCCGCTGGCACGCGGTCGCCTGATCGACCTGGCCTACGAGCAAGTGATCATCGAGACCGACTTTGGCACGCGCGAAACGTTGCCGCAAAACCGACTCAGCGAAGCCGACCTGGCGTACATCTCCGATAACTGGGGACTGCCCAAGGAATGTCACTTGGAACAGGTGGCCCACCAATCGCGTGAGTGGCAACCCACCACGATGACGTACTTGGCATCCAACCTGTGTCACAAGCCGCTCTACTTTGAAGAAGTGAACCTGGAACGCTACGGGCACACCGCTGGTCCCTTCCTGCAGCCCGTCGTTTCCTCGGCGCACTTCTTTGCCAACATCGCCGTGCTACCCTACAAAATGGGTGTTCACGCACCCAACGAGTGCCAGTACGTGCTGGGCTACTATCGCCCCGGCAACTGTGCACCATGGATCGTGCCTCCCGTGCCGATCAGTGCCCGAGGAGCTCTCACGCAGACGGCCGCCATGACCGGACTTTTCTGGTTGGTGCCGTAGGTAGCGGTTGGCGGTCAGCGGTTGGCTGTTGGCCAGACGAAGGCCTCGTTGCATGGCTCCGCTATTCAACGCAATGCACTGGAGGCTCCGCCTCCACATAGCAGCCTACCTGTTACCACCTATCAAAAGCCCGATGTGCTCTCCCTCCGGGAGAGTCGGCCTCTCAGGGCGCCTCTCGGGGCCGGAGAGGGCCAACCAGCCGCGGTGCGCCAGAGAGCGTCCTGCTTGAACGAGTTCATGACGAGGATGACCTGATAGCCCAGGATGGGGCGACATTTGATAGCCCCGGGTAAGTGAACCGAGCTTCAGCGAGCGTTCATGCCACCCGGGGTTCGAACGGCCGGACCACGATTCCCGATCGGGGTTAGATTGCTGCGAGTCTGCTAGGACAACTCAACCGGCCAGGCGTCGACAGACGAACGAGAGGGATGGTCATGCTCTTGCAGCGCAGGATCCAAGCCGGACGTTCTCGCCAGCACGCGGGTTCTGCAGTGATTGGCGTCTCCAATCCCTTACTTCCTTTTCTTGCGTGGCTCGATCTTGATCGGCTTAGTAGTCGACATGATGGGGGAGTTCAGGTTGGCCAATTCGCTGGGCAAAACATGACGGCGATGCCCCGAGAACCGGAACATCGACGGCTGGTAGGCTCCCACAAAATCGACGTTCAGATCGGCGGCAATGTCCTCCTCCATACGTGCCGCCCAAAAACAGGCGTTGACCATCATGCGTCGAAAATCCAAATCGACCAGGTCTTCCGATGCGCCGTACGTCGTCGTGAACACGCGGCCCTTCTTGCCGCCATTTCCGGTGTAATGACGTGTCCACACTCCGGGGCAAGGTTCTTTGTCTTCCGCGGGTTCGGCATTGCTGGTCATCGCTTCCAGTGGTTGTGCCAACGCCAGCACCTCGCTGTCCTCCATCGGTTCGGTCCAGTAGCCACCCGCTTGCGCCCACGGACGGGTAACTCCCTTCATGATCGGATGCGACTTGGCCGCGTCCACGATGTCCAGCCGGGTGCTCATCACGTGGTTTTTCCCGTAATGGCCCGCCCAGGTTTCGCCCAGAACCTGGCGTCCGAAACCGAGCGGATACTCTTCGCCCTTGTACTCGAAATCAAACCGGCTGAACGTCTTCCCTTCGGGAATCTTGAAGGCGTGCGTGGACGTGCGAAGCCCCACGACCGGACCAGCGCGATCAAGATAGTCTGCGATTGGCTGCATTTGATCATCCGGAAGGTCTTTGAATCGCAGGAAGACCACCGCCAAGTCCGCGGTTTCCAGTGCCTTCGTTCCCGGCATATGGTTGGCCGCCGGATCGATCTCGCCCGTCGACGGATGAACTGTGAACAACACCGTGCATCGGAAACCATGATGCACGGCGAGAATCCTGGCCAGTGCCGGCAAGGTCTCCTCAGACCGATACTCGTGATCGCCGGCCAAGAAAACGATGTGCTTGCCGACACCGGGACCTGTTTTGCCTTCGTACACCAAGGGTTCGGCCATCGCCGTGGACATGAACGTGGCCAGCACCAGCCCGATCCCTGAGGCGGTGATCAGCTGGGCTGTCGGTAACAGATTTCGTGGTTGCTTCATCAGTCTTTCTCGGGAATTCATTGAAGGATCTTGTTCAGCTGTTCAGACAGACGTCCCGGCTGTAGCTGAGGGTCGTTGGTTCGTTCGCCGTAGTCAATCAGTGCCCTGGCCAACCGCTTGATCACGGCGTCATGTTGCGCGTCATCGAACGCGTTTCTCAATTCATTGGGGTCGGCCTGCAAGTCGAACAACCAGGGCACTTCATTGGCCGAAACGACCAACTTATACCGGTCGGTCACCGCAACCACCCAAGTGGGCTTGTCGGAAGAAGCTCGCAAGATCGCTACGTCCTGCCATTCCTTGGCCTGACCACGAAGCAGCTCCGCGGCGTTTCGACCTTCTGTGGCTGCGGGCAACTCAGCGTCCAACAGCGTCAAGATCGTTGGCAGGAAATCGACCGTCCCCAACGCTTGGTCCACTCGTCCTCCCGCCGGCAGTCTGCCGGGCGCCGAGATGATCATCGGGATTTTCGCGCTTCCTTCGTAGGGATTGCCTTTGTTCAGTCGACCGTGCTCGAAGCAAAGGTCACCGTGATCGGACGTGAAAACGATCGCGGTGTTGTCGGTCAGTCCCAATTCATCCAACGTCGCCACCAGCCGTTCGACGTTGTCGTCAATGCAACGGACCATGCCAAAATAGGTGGCCATCAACCCGGCGTTGAACTTCAGCGAACTGTTCTTGCCGCTGACGGGTGCCCATTTGGGGTTCTGACTGGTCATGCCAAACGTGTAGGGCGGCCGGATCGGCATGTCCTGGTACATCGCATCGTACGGAGGCCGCACCGTGTTCGGTCCATGAGGATCCGGCAAACTCAAGTGATAGCAAAACGGCTGGGACGCGTTGGCGCGAATGAAATCAATCGCACGATCGGTCAGCCAATCTGTCGAAAACGATTGGTCGTCCGCTCCATTCAGGTTGTAACTGGGCGCGCCATTCTTGCTCCTAGCGGCCACACGCGGTCCGCCTTTTGTCAGTTCAAACTTCTTCCAGTGGCCACGATTGAACATGTAGCGGTTATCATCAAATCCAAACTTACGTTTCGGTCCCCACTGCGGCTTGCCTGGTCCATCCAGGTGCCACTTGCCCGCGTATCCGGTCGCATACCCGCGCCGACGCAGCACCTCGGCAAAGGTAACGATGTTGCTATCCATCGGCCGGTCGTTCTGCCAACTGCCCGTGTTCTGCGGGTAGCGGCCCGAGAAGAACGAGGCCCGAGAGGGAGTGCACACCGGGCTGGTCGCATAAAATGAGGTGCAGATCACACCACGCTTAGCAATCGCATCGATCGCAGGCGTTTCCGGTGCAGCCCCTTTCCCCCAAACAAAGGCCTGTTCGGTAGGTAGCGTTTGTCGATAGCAACCCAACGTGCGAAAGTTGTGCTCGTCCGTTTGAATCACCAACAGATTCATCGGAGTATCAGCACGCAGGGTTGCGATGCTAAGCAAGCCCATCAGAACAACCGCCATACCAATCCGGTTCATCGTATCTTCGCCAATCGAGGTTCCCCAGATGTCTTCAGCAGCCGCTTAGCTTGAACCGTGCGGTCACCTATCGTAACACAGTGCTCCGGCACACATCGTAGATCGCGTCGTAACTGGGCAAGTGAAACGTCGGAATGTTCTCCGCAATCAGGGGACCGGCAGCCCGCGAGTAGCTGTCGATGTCATGGGTGTTGATAATCACCGACACCGCCCAGCCCCTGCGAGCCAGCGAACAGAGCGCCATCGCGGACGCGTCCGGGCATTCTTGCAGCAACACCAACAGCGTTGTTTCACGCGACAGTTTGGGCTCGGTCTCCACAAGCATCTCGGCCAGCGTCAACCCATCCGTTCGCTCGACTCGCGCGAGTGTCCGAATGATCTCCTTCAGCTGCAACGTGTTCCGGCTCGGTTCAATCAAAATCGGTCGCATGCGGTCACTTGCCGACAGCATCTCAGCTGCCTGGGTCGCCGCCCCCCGCACCCGATGGTCCCCCGTCCAACCTTCCGTACGGATTCGATCCCCCGCATCGCGTCCATTGGTGACCATTCCGAATGGTTCCCCCATCTCATGCAGGCCGGTCGCGATCGAAGCCGCCGCCGCCACGGCCAAGTCGCCACGAACCGGTTCGTGCTTGGCCGGCATCGTCTCTTGATGAAAGTCCAAGATCAGGGTGGCGCCTGCGATCGAAGATGGTTCGTAGACCTTGCTGTGCAGTGTTCCGGTGCGAGCGGTCGCTGCCCAGTGGACGCTCCGCATCGGGTCGCCCGGTTGCCATTGCCGAATCCCACGAAGCCGCGTCGGGTCGTCCATGATGTTCTCGCGGACACGAATCTCACCGACCGGTCGCCGCGAACCGATCTCGTAACCCGACAGGGGACGCACATCAGGCAGAACCGTGATGTACTGTGGGTCAGTGCCCACGTGGTAGCGACGATACAAGCCCATCAGGTCGCCCGTTTCCAGAACGGTCGGCCCGATCTGCAGGTAGCCGCGTCGCTTGCACAACACATCGTAGTGCAGGGCCCGCGTTTCCTGAGGCATCAATAAGAACACGCCCAACCGATCCCCTTCGATCTGGATCGTGGCTGAGCTACCGCTGACAGCATGACGAGGCATCAGATCTTCGGCCAACAGCCATAGAATGGGCACGCGGCCCTGATTGGTGATCTCGACATCAATCGGTACCCGAGACCCGATTTTGACTTCGCGGTCATCGCCCAACCGAATCGCGACCGCTGCATCGGACCACTGCGAAGCCAGCCAGCTGTTCAGCGCGACCAAGATCGCGGCGGCCGCAGCAGCGATGATCCAAAGCGATGCACCCGAGAGCATTCCCAGGCAGATCACCAGACTACATACGGCCAGGGCGGCAAACGTGCGATTGACCCCAGCTGACTTCTTGGCCTGCGATGACGGTGTTGATCCAAGCGTCATCGTCTCCGTCATGACTCGACGGTCGGCACAGCGATTTCCGAGACGATCGAATCCAGTATCGTATCGGCGGTCAGCTTTCGCAGCCGGCTTTCGGGTCGCAAGATCAGCCGATGATTCATTACCGGCGCGATGATCTTCTTCACGTCATCGGGCTGCACGAACGCCCGACCCCGGATCGCCGCCATCGCCTGCGAACATCGAAACAGTGCGATGGTCGCCCGAGGGCTACCACCCAGCGCAAGGTCCTCGCTGACGCGGGTTTGATGGACAATCTGCAAAATGTATTCGCGAACACGCGGATCAACGCGGACGTGCCGGATCGCTGATTGGGCGGCGACCAATTCCTGTGCCTTGGCAACCGCCTTCAGCTGGTCGACCGGATGAGTGTGCTGCAACAAGTCCAGCATGCGCAGCTCTTCTTCCATCGATGGATAGCCAAGACTAAACCGCATCAGGAATCGGTCCAGCTGGGCTTCAGGAAGTGGGAATGTCCCCTCGTGATCAACGGGGTTCTGAGTCGCAATCACCAAGAATGGCGGCTTCAGTTTGTGGGTGGTGCCATCCACCGTCACGCGCGACTCGGCCATCGCCTCCAAAAGCGACGCCTGCGTTCGAGGCGTGGCACGATTGATCTCGTCGGCTAACAGAATTTGCGTGAAAACGGGTCCGGGTCGGAACTCGAACTGAGTGGTCTTCTGGTTGAAGATCGATGTCCCTGTGACATCGGTGGGCAGAAGGTCGGGAGTGCATTGGACGCGTTTGAATTCGCAGCCAATGCTCTTGGCCAAGGCCCGAGCCAGCATCGTCTTGGCCACGCCCGGAACGTCCTCCAACAGAATGTGACCGTCACTGAGCCAGGAAACCAGCGACAGCACCAATTGCTTTCGCTTGCCCACGATCGCGTTTTCGACGTTGCCGATGACACGTTTTGCGAAATCACTGACTGCGGCCGGCGACGAAGCCTTGCCTGAGGGTGCCGTAGTGGCAGACGGAGCGGCAGTCGGCGTCGTCAAGGTCGTTTGGCTCGTGAGAGTCGTAGAAAGGTCAGGTTGCGCGGGGTGTTCGCCGCAGGATCCGAATCTCGTTCCAAGATTCGCCTTGATCCCGGCATTTCCTTTGCAGTTATGATAATAGTCTTCCGCCGGCTGTCTTTGTGGCAGAGCTTTTATGATCGCCCCGAACCTGTTGATTACCGACGACGACTCCGCATTCCGCAGCGTCCTCTGTGAGGCGTTGTCACGGCGTGGATTCCAGGTGACCCAGGCGGCCGATGGGCAAGAGGCGTTGGATCTGCTGGAGCGGACGACGGTGCATCTTGCCTTGGTCGATGTCCATATGCCTCGGGTGACCGGATTGCAGGTGATTCGCGAGGTAACAGCTCGACCCGATGGCCCTCCGTGCGTATTGATGAGTGCTCAACTGGACGACCAAATCCGTCGGGAAGCCGAGCAAATCGGGGCGTTCCGAGTGCTCAGCAAACCGTTCCGGATGCCCTTTCTGAGCGAAGTCGTCCGCAAAGCGCTCTCAGAAACCTACGGCTGGTAAGACGCTTCGAACAGAACGACTTGAACAGCAGGCTCAGAACAGCGTGTAGATGAATGGGGCTGCAGGCGACGAAGACAGCGCGATCAGTGCTCCGACCAAGGCCAACGAAAGCACGATCGGCAGCAGCCACCAACGATGGCTGCCTTTCAAGAACTGCCAAAACTCCACCAACACCGATGGTGACGGTTGCTGCCCCAGTCGCTCGAACTCCGTAGGCGTGTCGTCCTGGCGACTATCAGCTGCCGCATCAATCGACCGACCTGTGTCGCCTGACGGTTGATTTGACTGGTTCATGAAAAAAAA
>JBCCUO010000151.1:0-7481 GCA_039196805.1 Planctomycetota bacterium
GGACACCTGTTCGGCAACGTCACCATGCTGGCCGAAACGGTCGTACCCAGGCACGTGAACCGTGTCGGCGGCAACGACCGCCAGCGAAAAAGACAACCAAACCATTGCCGCCCACGCGTCGGCGCGAAGGCCCGTCCGGATACGCAGCAGTGTTTTCATTGAACTTCGTTCCAAAGTGACCAAACCGTTCCCGTTCCACGTTTCCAGTCAGCGGACTGCAACGCTTTGTGATCATACTCGAACCGATCGAGTCCGCGTGACCAAGTTCCTTCAACGCATTGTGTCGGTTACGATTCTGCGGACGGCGGGCCGACATTGCCCGATCAGGATGGATTGGGATGGCGACCTTCATGCGGCGCGGACACTGCTTTGCTTAATCTGTGGATCCAACAACCGCTTTCTGTTCGATTGGCTGTCTTGGCCGTCGTGGGTTTGATCGGAGGCCAATTCGCGAACTACGCGATCTATAACTGGTGTTGGTACCCTCGCGCGATCTCGCCTTGGGCTCCCAAGCCAGCAGAAGCCGCCGCGAGATCTTGGTGGGATCGGCTTCCCGTCGTTGGCTGGATCAGCCTGCGTCGCGAGTCAGAACTGCACGGTGGCGGATTTTGGGTGCGTCCGCTGCTGATCGAGCTATCACTAGCCGCCGCGCTGCCACTTCTTTACCTGCACGTCTGTCCGTGGGGTGGATTGCTTTCCCCGGCGGACCGCAATCCCGCAACGATCGCAGCGCTGCAAAACTGGATGAACCAGGTGTATTTCGCCCAGGCATTTCTGGTCGTCTTGATGACGGCGGCAACCTTCATTGACTTTGACGAGCAGACGATCCCGGACTTGATCACCATTCCGGGCACGCTGATCGCGATCGGACTTGCTTCAGGGACTCTGAACGTCTTTCTGCCCGCGATCCCCTTTGGCGCGGTACGCGCTCCGTACTTGTGGGCCACGTTCGAGCATCCTTGGTTGCCCACGCCAAAGGTCACGCAATTCTGGACGGGATCGGTGGGACTGAGGACAGGGCTGTTGATCTGGTCCGGCTGGTGCTTCGCCTTGGCGGATCGGCGGGTGATCTTGCGGCGTGGTTTGGCCAAGGCAGTGCAATACTTTTTTGCCGGGCTGACCCGTCATTGGACCTGGAGGCTGCTGCTGGCGATGTGGGTCGCGGGCCTGATCGCGATCTGCTTGATCTGGAACGTCGGTGGTCTGCATTGGTGGGGATGTCTAAGCAGCCTGGTCGGGCTGGCTGTGGGGGGCGGGAGTGTCTGGGCAGTGCGCATCGTCGCTTCATCGGCCATGCGTGTTGAAGCGATGGGGTTTGGAGACGTCACTTTGATGGCCATGATCGGGGCATTCGTCGGTTGGCAAGCTTCGTTGGCGGCTTTCTTTCTGGCGCCGATGGCGGCGATCGTGATCGTGATCGTCCAGTACATCGTGACTCGCGAACCGCGGGTCCCGTTTGGGCCCTACCTGTGTGCGGGGACCATGCTCACGATTTGGTTTTGGGATCAGGTCTACAACGTGAACCTGGCGCCCAATCTGGCGTTGATGGGACCGGTCATGCTTTGGCTGGTCCTCACGATGCTGGCTTTGATGGGCGTGATGCTGTTCGTGTGGCGGCTGATCAAGCAGTCGCTCCTTCGGGGATAAACAGCTCACCTCATCCGTGGATGCGGAGGCTTGTCGACGACCGGGCAATGATCGTCGCCATCGATACGACCGTCACAAGCTGCGTCCACTTGAGTCCAGGATCATGATTGACGGCCAAGACCGCTGGTTCTTGGTGCCGGGGGGTGAGCTTCTGACCTAACTCTTTTCAAACCGGTATTCCGGGTGGTGAGTCGGCATCGAAAGACAGGCGCCGGCGCTTTGTGTTGTCCCAGGGTGGGCAATGCCTGGGTCCATTAGCACGCATCTTCGTTGGAGGCTCTTTTAGCCATGTCACAATTGGTCATCCGTCAGCCATCAGTCGTTTGTCAGCCTCGTGCCCGCCGCGGATTCTCGCTGGTGGAGCTTTCGGTTGTCGTCATCATCATCGGTGTCCTGGCAGCCTTCGGCGTGCCGCGTCTGCTTCAGAGCGTCGAGCGCAGCAAGGCTTCCGAGTCCTTCAAGTACTTGGCCAGTGTTCGTGCCGCTCAAGAACGATTCCAGGCCCGCCAAGGCACCTACGCCGGCGACATTGCTGATCTGGATATGGAACAAACCGCGCCGACCTACTTCACGGTTGGCACCATCGGAGCGGGTACGTCAGGCAGCCTAGAAGACAGCTGGTCGCTGACACTCACTCGGTCGGGTAACAGCAGTGGCTATGGCGCGTACACCGTCACGTTCACCGAAGACGGCCCCGACGCTGCCAATAGCACGATCGACCCAGAGATCAATCCGCAAGCGACCTGATCGGTCGCCGGTTGGTCCAGAAAACTTGATCGCTTGATGGGGCGACTGATCGGGATGAGCCCAATCCGTCGCCCCCACTTTCTTCAGGCGGTTCGTTGCGGGGGGAACAGGCATGACGAAAACGACCGAAGCCAAGCCAGGTTCAGACGCAGTCGGTGTCCTCTTTCGTCCCGAACGCGTCTTGGCATGTCGCGCTCAGCGAACATTGCTGGGAAGGGTTCGATACACGCAGGCCCAGCAGGCACTTAACGGTCAGTCCGGCACCGAAGCCACCGCCGCACTGTTCAAGCAACTGGGACTGGAACGGCGCGTGGTGGTTCCCGTCGCCGCCGCACTGCCGACCGATGAGTGCTACTTCGCGACACGTCCCATCGCGTCGGGAGCCACGAACGCGTCGCCACGAGTCCTGCTGCGGGAATCGTTGCGAAGTGCGTCGCCTCGGCTGGATCCGATGGAGATCGACGTGCTGAACTGGCAACCGGACGGCCGCAAGGTGGCAGGCATCGTCGCAGCGCCGACGCAGCGTGTTGTAACCGTCCGAGAGGGCGTCGAGGCTACAGGCCACCTGCTGAGACGTCTGGTTCCGGCGGCATGCGTGGTGATTCAATCTGCCAGCCAGGACACCAGCAAGGAGCGACGTGGATCCCTGAGTCGAGGAGGATTGACCGCGCGGGTGTTCTTGAGCGACGCGTCACTGCTTGCGGTCATGAGTCGTGGAGGTCTGGCCATCCAGTGGCAACGGTTCCCGCTGCCCGCAGGCGACGAGGCGACCGGCATCGTAGCCGCGATTCGATCGCTAGAAGCCGCCGCTCCGGCCTGCGGACTCGACCGCCTACCGGACACCTTCGTCATTCATGGGCGCACCGAACTGCGCGCTTTGATCGACCAGAAGTGGCTCTCAGAAAACTTGGAGGGCGACATTCAGTGGCAACCGGGACCAACCTTGGACGATGAAAGCGTCGCCGAGAATCTGGCGACGCAGATGCTCGGTGATCAAGACACCGGCTTTGATCTGGTCCGTCAGTATCGTGCCCCGCAACGTCTGCGTCGCGTCGTGCCGCACCGAGAAATCCTTGCCTATCTGGCCGCTGCCGCGGTACTGCTGGCTGTCCTCTGGGGACGTTATAGCGAAGTGCAGCGACAACGACTTGCGCTGCTGACATCCGCTCCACCGATGATCGTGGAAGGGGTAAACACCAGCAACGAACAAAAGCGACTCAACGCTCGTGCCGCTGCCGTCAGTCAATTCGTCGACGGCCGCGTCCATTGGAGTCAGATGATTTCGAGCATCGCGGACAGTTTGCCCAACGGAACCCGGCTGACCGACGTGAGGGCAACTTCGCCCATCAACCAGAAACGAAAACGACAGACCAAGGTGACTCCCACCACGCTGGTGCTGCGGGGCGAATCGATCCTGGACGATGACGGCTCGATGCCGGATTCCCTGGACCAACTCACGACCACCTTGCGTGAGATGCCGAGCGTCGGAGCTCACTTCAAGAGTGTCGAATTGGGCGACGTTCGGCGCACGACGTCTCAAGAAACCGGAGTTGTGGGCGCCACGTTCTCGTTGGTCTTGACCAGCCGGACGATCAAGGGCCGGTAGCAACGACGGCTGGAACCAACAACATGGCGAATCAAAAGAAAGACCTCCGAACCGAACTGCAAGGCGTCGCCGAAAAGCTGCGCGACCCGTTCCGCATGCGAGTAGCGGTCGCGGTCGCCGCCATCTTGCTGATGTTCTTCGGCATCAGTGAACCGCTGCACGGGAAGATCAAGCAAAGCAAGCGAGAGCGAGATCGACTCAAGGTCACGATCAACGGAGCGGAGGAGGTTCTGCTACTTCGTGAGGCTTTGACCCGCGTCGATTCGCGAATCATTCAGGGAGTCGGTACGGACGTCATCGTCAGCCATCTGATCAGCGTCGTCGGTCAGCAGGACGTCGAACTGCTTTCGATCGACGCGGGAACACCAACGCGAATGGGGCCGCTCCATTCAGTCGGCGTGAAGATGGATGCGCGTGGCGAGTTCGCTGCTTTAATGAACCTAGTGCATGCAATCGAATCGGGACCCTATCTGGTCCGCGTCGATTCCGTTGCCATTCGGCCACCCGAGATGGGTGCGGACCGATCGTCGATGACGCTGTCTGTCAGCCTGCTGAAGGAGCCGTCGTGAACCCGCTGCTCCAACGTTTTCTACCACCTTGTATCGTCCTGGCAACTGCGGCCTACTTGGGTTGGCCGCCAGCCGTAACGGTCGACTATAGCGGCGACGTCCGTCTGGCTAAATCGATCGGCTGGAAGCCCAAAGACCTTGACCCTCCCTCACCGTTACCGGCGATCGATGATCCGTTCGCGCCGGTATTGCTTGTTAAAGAAACCGTCGTCGCCGACCCTACCGAATCGGTCGTGATGACCGAAATCGGGCCGTCGGAGGCGGACATAAGCAACGGCCTGACGCTGTCTGGTGTCGCCAAGATGGGTGGTCAATTGTGGGGTGTGATCAACGGGCGCCCGAGACTGCCGGGCGATACCGTGCTGACAAGCGGTAAGACCAGGTTGACTTGCCAGGTCATCGAAGTCCATCCGGACCACGTTGTCGTCCGCTGCGAATCAACGGTCGCGGTGATTCGTCCCAATGGGGCTCTAGCACAAGCCGGGCGTTCATCGGCACCTGAATCGGCACGGCCGTCAACCAACACGCGTGGCAATCGCGCAACGCCTGCCATCGACTTGCTCCCCGACACCCTTTCGGAACTTTAGCGATGGCCAATTCCACGAACTCAGCCCTGAAGTCCGGCACTCGGCCGCTGATCATTCGGCTACTGAATCGAGTTCAAGGACTGGATCCTGATCAGTTGGAAGCGCTCTGGGAAGATCAGTCGCGGGACGATGTCAGCCTGGAGGAGTCGATTCTGCGCAGCGGCATCGCCGATGAACGACAGATCGCGACTCTCTACGCTGGGCACTACCTGATGCCCTTGTTCGATCCACCAGAGGACCGTCCGCCAAGCGTTGATGCCGCCGTCGCGGACGTTCTGCCGGGTCGTCTATGCCGCGACCACTTGATCGCCCCTCTGGCCGATCACGATGACGTTCTGGAAGTCGCAGTATTCTCGCCAGAATCTCTGCTGCTTGCCGATGAGATCAAACTGCTGACCGGTCGCGAGATGCGGCCAATGTTCGCTCCGCTATCGGTGATCGAGCGTCTGCTTACCGTCTTGTATGACGAGGGTTCTTGGAAAGACACCGTCACAACCGCCGGCGCCACCAACTTTGAAGAAGTCGATGACTCCGAGGATCTGGATGACGCGGAGTCTCAAGAAGCGGCCGAGATCGTCCACCTGGACCAGGCGCCGCCCCCAGGACGCGATGGCCGCATCATTCGTTACGTGAATGGCATCTTCGAACAGGCATTGGAATCCGGTGCCAGCGACATTCACATCGAGCCTTACGAAGACTACTGTCGCGTGCGACTACGAGTTGACGGCGCGCTCAGCGAGGTCGCTCCGCCTCCACTTTCGCTGTTGAACTCAGTCATCAGTCGGCTCAAGGTTCTTAGCAAGATGGACATCGCGGAACGTCGGCTTCCTCAGGATGGTGCAATCGGACTTCGCAGCGGTGAGCATCGCGTCGACATGCGAGTCAACACTTGCCCGACGGTATTCGGTGAGAAGGTCGTCATGCGAGTCTTGGACAAGAACGCACTACCGCATGATCTATCGCAGCTAGGCCTAGATGAACGACAGTTCCGCGATCTCTCAGAGTCGATCCGCAGTCCTCACGGATTGATGCTGGTCACCGGACCAACAGGAAGTGGCAAGAGCACGACGCTGTACTCGTGCCTCAACGATCTGAATGACAGCGAAACCAACATCTGCACCGTCGAGGATCCGGTTGAGTTCAAGTTCCCGGGAATCAACCAGGTCCAGACCCGATCCAAAGTCGGCTTGAGTTTCGCTAGCGCCTTGAGATCTTTCCTGCGGCAAGACCCCGACGTCATTATGGTCGGTGAGGTGCGGGACAACGAGACCGCCGACATTTGCATGCGAGCGGCCCTGACCGGTCACTTTGTCTTCTCCACCTTGCACACCAACGATGCACTCAGCAGCATCACTCGACTGCACGAAATGGGCATCGAGCCGTTTCTGCTTAGTAGCACGATTCGACTTTTGGTTGCCCAGCGTCTACTGCGTCGCCTGTGCCCCGACTGCCGAACTCCGGTGCAATTGGAGAACTCGATCTTGGATCGATTTCAGCTTCCGGCAGATGCCACGCTCTACGGACCAGTCGGCTGCGCGCAGTGCCGCGAAACGGGCTATCGCGGACGCCTGGCCGTGTTCGAGATCATCCGAATCAACTCCGAAATCAGTTCGCTAATCCAAGCTTCCGCTTGCACCAACGACATGAAACGCGTCGCCAAGGATGACGGCATGAAGATGTTGTTCGACAGTGCCTTGGACAATGTCCTTGCCGGGCACACGAGTTTGGAAGAAGCACTCAGCCTTCGCGTCACGCACTGAACCCACCCTGCTTGCCCGCATTCAAGCTCCCATGTCAATCGATCAATGGCTCCTCTCGCGTGCACGAATCAGCTCGCGTCGACACGGGCGCGTAACGCTGGACGACAAGATGTCGTTCTTTCAACAGCTTGGTTCGCTGCTGGCATCCGGCACACCGTTGTTGCGCGCCCTGAAGATCGCGGCGGAGCAGAATCAGAGTCGCCAGCTGGAAGAACGGATGGAGGAAGTGGGTGAACGTGTCGCCAGCGGAACGTCGCTGCACGTTTCCATGCAGGAAGCTGCCGGCGAGTTGTTTCCGCAACACTGGATCGCGATGATTGCGACCGGTGAGGCGACCGGCAAGCTTGACGAGGTGCTCTGCGATCTGAATCGGCAGATCCGCGAAGCGGTCGATACTCGCAGCAAGTTCATCGGCGCCATGATTTACCCATGCGTGCTAATCTTTGTTGCCATTCTGGTGATCTTGGCCATGCTTTGGTTCGTGGTCCCCACGTTCGGCCAGATGTTCAAGGACATGGGCGCCGAATTGCCCGAAATCACGATATTTGTCCTGCAAGTCAGCGAC
>JBCCUO010000152.1:0-7480 GCA_039196805.1 Planctomycetota bacterium
ATCTTGGCAGCGATGCTGGCGACGCGTTTGCTGGCGCGATGGGCGCGTTTTGCTGCCGTGACGCCGAAGGTGGCTTTCTGAGTGGCAATTGCCGTCGCTCGCAAGCTGGCCTCCAGTTCCGCGATGATCCCGGAGACGAACATCACTCGCAAGCGTGCTGGATCACTGGCGTCGTTCGTTTTGCCGTCGCTGCGGACAAAGTTGTGCCGGATCATGCCCTGACTCCAGCTGACGAATTCGAAGTCTTGGCTGCCGGTAGAATGACCACCAACGTTCACAAGTTCCTCATCCGCCGTAGTGTGGCATCGCAGACAACTCTGAGCGACGGCGTACACGTTGTGTGGGTTGCGCATGCCAGCAGCCACGCTGCTGGCGATTCGCTGTTGGCGATGCTGTGGCGACTCGGTCAACCGCGTGATGGTCTCGCCACCATAGTCGTGGTGAAGATCCATCCAGCGCCTAGCCGCTCCGTGGCACGATTCGCACGAGACACCGGCGATTGCCTGTGCAGCATGGGCTGAGCCGGGAGACTGTTGCGTGGTGTAGTGACACCCAATGCAGCGACCCTCGTTCTTGATCGAACGAAGGCCCAGGCGTTTGGCGATTTGCTTGGCTTCGGGGCGGCGATGCAGTTCCTCAAACGTCTTGAAGTGAGGTGTTTGACGCCAGACCCTGACCTCGCTCGCATGGCATTTGACGCAGGCGTCGTTCCCAACAATCAGTGTCGGATCGGTGGGATGAGCCGCCCATGTGCTTCCGCTCGAGGCGGAAACGGAGGGGGACGTGGCGTCCGCGGAAGTCTGAATAGCGACAACCAACAGGATTCCAATTCCGACGCGCGCCATGGATTGACCTTGTTTGGGGCAGCAGTGGATCGAACGCGGCCCCCTGGCGGCTAGACGAAGGGAATCCCGCAAGGCAACGCTAGCTCACAAAAACATCTCGAGACGTTTGTGCCGCCCGGATTCTGACCGACGGCCCAGCATCATGGGTGATCCGAGTCGGTGCCGGTCAGTCGGAGCCGTGGGCCGCCGCAGTCCATGACGGAAATGACGATTGCGCGGAAACTGCTGCTGATAGCTGATCCGAGCGCCGCCGGATAGGATTGGGCGTGACGGCGAATCGCTTCGACGAGGTCTGGGAATGATCGTCGACGCTCCCCTCCCTCGGCTATCGAGACCTGCAAAAGATGAAAGTTGGAAGCGGCGGTGGATTCCGCGCTATTTGGTACACCTTCAAAAAGGGACGTGAGGCGGGCGGCGTTTGGAAACTCTACAAGGCGATGCGGTCCCGCAACTCGTGCAAGACCTGTGCGCTTGGAATGGGGGGCCAAAAAGGAGGCATGGTCAACGAAGGTGGATCGTTCCCCGAGGTTTGCAAGAAGAGCTTGCAAGCGATGGTGGCCGACATGCAGCCGGGGATTCAGCCTCCTTTTTGGAAACAGAACTCGATCGAATCGTTACAAAAACTCTCGCCCCGCCAACTTGAGCACCTGGGGCGGCTGATCCATCCGATTCGCTACCGCGAGGGTCAGACGCACTTCGAAGAGATCACCTGGGACGAAGCGTTCGATGCGATCGCTAGCAAACTCAACCAAACTCCTGCCGACGAGACGTTCTGGTACTTCAGCGGACGCAGCAGTAACGAAGCCGGGTTCTTGCTGCAGTTAATGGCTCGTGTTTACGGCACCAACAACGTCAACAACTGCAGCTACTACTGTCACCAAGCCAGTGGCGTGGGCTTGCAGAGCAGCGTCGGAAGTGGGACCGCGACGATCGTGCTGGACGATCTGGAGCACGCCGATTGTGTGTTCTTGATCGGCGGCAACCCGGCCAGCAACCACCCTCGGCTGATGACCAGTCTGATGCAAGTCCGTCGACGCGGCGGCAAGGTCATCGTGATCAACCCCGTGAAAGAAACCGGGTTGGTTCGGTTCCGCATCCCCAGTGATCCGCGATCCTTGCTGCTGGGCACCAAGATTGCATCGCACTATGTGATGCCACACATTGGTGGCGATTTGGCCTTGCTGTGGGGAATCGCCAAAGCCACGCGCGCGATGGACGCCTTCGACAACGACTTCTTGTCGCAGCACTGTCGCGACAGCGAACAGTGGCTCGCGGAAGTGGACCGGATGACGTGGGAAGAGATCGAGATCAAGTCGGGTGTCGCGCGAAGCGAGATGGAGTCGATCGCCAAGGTCTATGCGTCGAGCAAGCGATGCGTCTTTTCGTGGACGATGGGGATCACGCATCACGCTCATGGCGTTCAGAACGTGCAAGCGATCGCCAACTTAGCGTTGGCCCGCGGTATGGTTGGCAAACCTGGTTGCGGCCTGATGCCGATACGGGGGCACAGCAATGTCCAAGGGATCGGCAGCGTCGGCGTCACTCCCAAGCTGAAGCAACAGATCTTCGATCAACTCCAGTCCCAATTCGGTGTCGCGCTTCCCAAAACCGAAGGGAAGGACACGTTGGCCTGCATGGAAGACGCGGCACGCGGTGACATCAAGGTTGGCTTCTGTCTGGGCGGCAACCTCTATGGTTCAAACCCCGACGCCACGTTTGCCGCCCAGTCGCTTTCGCAGCTGGAAATGAATGTGATGATCAGCACTACGATGAACACGGGACATGTTCACGGCCTGGCCCAAGACACGATCATCCTGCCGGTACTGGCCCGTGATGAGGAACCCGATCCAACCACGCAAGAGTCGATGTTCAACTACGTCCGGCTGAGTGATGGTGGACCACGCAGGCTTCCCGGTCCGCGCAGCGAGGTGGAGGTCATCGCAACGCTTGGAAAGCGAATCGCCGATGGCAAGGGAATCGATTGGGACTCGATGCGACAAACGTCCACGATTCGTGATTGGATCGGAGACGTGGTACCGGGCTACGCCAAGATCAAGGAGATTGACGAAACCAAGCAAGAGTTCCAAATCCAAGGACGGACCTTCCATGAACCGTCGTTCCCAACAGAAGACGGCCGCGCTGTGATGCACGTCCATGCGCTTCCCGACATCAAGGGGACGGAGGACCGCGAACTCAGGTTGATGACCGTTCGCAGCGAGGGGCAATTCAACACCGTCGTCTACGAGGAGGAGGACCTGTACCGCAACCAGGATCGCCGGGACATCATTCTGATGCACCCCGATGATTTGAAGCGGCTGCAACTGAAGCACGACCAGCGTGTCTCGGTGCAGAGCGATACGGGCAAGTTGGATGGGATTCTAGCGCGCGGGTTTGAAGAGATCCGCCCAGGCAACGCGCTGATGTACTACCCCGAGGCGAATGTGCTGGTGTCACGTCACGCCGACCCGCAAAGCAAAACCCCGGCGTTTAAAGGCGTCGTGGTCACAATCGTGGCCTGACCGCCACCTCCCGCATTGCCGTTGGTTGATCAATACTCCGTCATGCCCATCGCAAGAAAATCGCCGATTCGCGCACCGGAGTTGCTGTCTCCTGCGGGAGACTGGGACTGCGCTCGCGCCGCAGTGGAAAATGGCGCCGACGCGATCTACTTCGGGTTGGACTGCGGATTCAATGCACGATACCGAGCCAAGAACTTCACGTTGGACGACTTGCCGGAGCTGACCGAGTTCCTGCATCGCCGCGGTGTTCGTGGATACGCGACGATGAATACGCTCGCGTTTCCATCGGAATTACCGAAGTTGGCCGGAGTCGTCGAACAACTTGCCACGTCTGGCGTGGACGCGATATTGGTTCAGGATTTTGGCGTTGCGCGGATCGCTCGCGAAATCTGTCGCGACCTGGAGATTCACGCTTCGACGCAAATGAGTTTGACCAGCGCTGAGACGATCGCGGTCGCCTCCGAGCTTGGCCTGAACCGTGTCGTGTTGGCTCGCGAGCTGTCGACGTCCGAGGTCCAACAGATCGCGGACGCCACCGACATGCCGCTGGAAGTCTTCATTCACGGTGCGCTGTGTGTCGCCTACTCGGGGCAGTGTTTGACCAGCGAGTCACTTGGGGGGCGTAGTGCCAATCGGGGACAGTGTGCTCAAGCTTGCCGATTGCCTTACGAGTTGGTCTGTGATGGCAAAGACGAAGACTTGGGAGCCGTGCAATATCTGCTGAGTCCCCAAGACTTGGCCGGGTATGCGGCCATTCCCAATCTGGTCCAAGCCGGAGTTGCTTCGTTAAAGATCGAGGGACGACTGAAGACACCGGAGTATGTGGCGAACATCACCCGTCACTATCGGCGTGCAATCAACCAAGCGATCGCGGATGGACGCGTTACCGTTAGCGACCACGAACAACGCGAGATGGAGCTTTCCTTTTCGCGCGGTTTTACTCCGGGCTGGTTAGAGGGCAACGACCACAAACGCCTGGTCCCAGGACTCCACAGTGCTAAACGCGGAATCTTGCTGGGCACGATCGAGTCCCAGCAAGGTGACCGAATCCGCTTGCAACCCAAGGCACCGGTCGCCTTGGGCGATGGCCTGGCGATCAGCGGCGATCAAAACTTCGAAACCCAAGGCGGACGCGTCTACGAGATTTTGGACGATTCGCAGACACGGATCAAAGAAGCCCCGATCGGTGATCCCATCTGGATCGGTTTCGGACGCGGCGAAATTGACTGGAGCTGTGTCGCGCACGATGCCACGGTCTTCAAAAACGACGATCCCAAACTGAACCGAAAACTGCGACAGACCTTTGCCGGCGACAAGCCGCGACACCGCCGCGAGCTCTCGCTGGATTTGACCGCCACCACCGGCAAGCCGATGAAGCTGACTGGGCGGCTCTCCACGGGCGCGACGGAAACGGTGCACTCCGAAGAGGCACTGCAGGCTGCTCGCAATCGACCGCCCGAGGAAGATCAGATCAGAGACAAACTCTCGCGTCTGGGGGGCTCGGGCTTTCAACTGTCCGAAGTATCGCTTCGGATCGAGGGTCAGCCGATGGTCCCCGCAAGCGTTCTGAATCAGCTGCGACGAGCGTTGCTGGATAAGCTCTGCACCGGAGAACATCAACGCCTGGTCAACCGGAAGGTTGATACTGCAAGTGGAAACCGCTTGCTGAGACCGATCGAAGCCTCTCATGAAGATCTGGCAGTCTCTGATGGTACGGAGCTTGTGGTCCTATGCCGAACGCTGGAGCAACTCGAGGCATTGACCGAGACGGAAGTCAAAACGGCCTATTGCGACTTCCACGACATCCGACAGTACGGCGACGCGGTTGAGATGGCCCACCGTGCCGGACTGCGGATCGCCCTTGCCAGCATCCGCATGCAAAAGCCCGGCGAGATCGGTTTGCTTCGGTCTCTGATCAAACGGAAGCCCGACTTCATCTTGGCCAGGAACCTGGCCGCACTCCGGTATGCTCTCGAGAATCAGATCGAAGCGATCACGGACTTTTCGCTCAACGTGACCAACCATCGCTCGGCGCAGTGGCTCAAGATGCAGGGAGCAACGCGGATCACGTGTTCGTACGATCTGAACCGCGACCAACTGATGGACTTGCTTGGTTCGGTGCCGAGTCGTTGGATGGAGGTCGTCATTCATCAGCACATGCCGATGTTCCACATGGAGCACTGTGTTTTTTGCGCGGTATTGTCTCCTGGGACCAACAAGACGAATTGCGGTCGGCCTTGTGACCGACATGTCGTCCAGTTGCGTGATCGCGTTGGCCAGGAACACACGCTGCAGGCAGACATCGCATGTCGTAACACGCTCTACAACGCGTCACCCCAGAGCGGTGCTGAGGTCGTCCAGGAATTGATCCAAAAAGGCGTATCCGCGGTGCGTATGGAGTTGTTGGAACAGAACAAGCACGAAACCAAACGAACCGTTGAAATCTATCGTTCGCTTCTCTCCGGCAAGTGCACGGGCACCGACGTTTGGCGACAACTCAACGCGATCAATCGCGTCGGCGTGACGCGAGGAACGTTGGAAGCCAAACGAGACCCGCTGAAGATCATTTAGTTGGTGAGGACCAGGTGACCTTGAACGGGTGCCGGTGCATCTGGTAACTCCGTTGCACGGAAGACAAACAGCGTGCGTCGGTGACGTCGACACGCGCATCAGGCTACTTCACCAGCACCCCATGTCGTGAAACTGCTTCCCCTACTGATCATTGCACTTTTCAGTACTGCGGGGTGCGGATTGCCCACGGGTGTGTTGCGTAGTCGCTGGGCGATGGAAGATCCAGACTACGCGGACAAGTACTGCGACGGGGCCGATAAGACGGATTTGCCCGGCAAGTTGAAGCAGGCAGCCGACGCCAGATTTTTGGAAGGCGCCAGTGGCAAATTTGTATCTGGCGGTTTGGCCTATCGACCGGACAGTGGCGGTCTGGCACAGGTTTCAGTCGGTGCCGAGCACTACTACCAGTCGTACTTGACGGGGCATGCGGCGCTGACGGGGATTGCTTCGGATGACTATTTCGTCGGCGCCGACCTTGGTTGGAGAATTCAATCACCGTCACGTTTCGCACCGTTTGTCGGCGTTGGAACGTTTGCCGGGTACAGCAAGGAATCGGTTGATGCGACCGATGACAACCGAGACAACGACGACGATGGATTGATCGACGAGTGGAATGAACAAGACGATCGGTTCGATGGCTTTATTGCTGCCGTCTATCCCGAGACCGGTGCCCATTTCTGGTGGAATCCTTCGTGTCGATTCACAACCTATGGTCGCTATCTCATTACGACACAAGGCCGCAGAGCCGACGATTGGCTGATCGGTTGCGGCATCGCCTGGTTCAGCAAGTGAACCGTCTGCGGAACATTGGGATAGGCTTCCAGCCTGTAGAGACGACCGCCGGCGGCCTTGTTCTTACCTCCGCAACCAAGAGCAAAGTTCAGGACCCGGCTTTGGCAGCGCAGTCCTGTTAAGCTAGACGATCTGAAGTCATCCCCAACGGTGTTTGATTCGTGTTCGTTGAAAAAGAAAGGGCGCATGATTGCTCGTCGACTCATTGTTTGTTTTCTACCCGTGGTCTTGGTGACTGGCTCCGCGCGGCTGCCTCGGCCCTGCCACGCGCGCGAGCCGATCGATGCGCGATTAGAGCGTGTGGCTGACGCGTTTTCTGATCAGGTCGAACGAATTCATCTGATCGGAGAAAACGCGATTCTGTCGGCGCGACAGATGGCTCTAAAGTCAGGCGACAAAGCGAAAGCGGATCTCGTCGGCGAAGACTTGAAGGCCTTTCAACAGCGTCGTGAGCTGCCCGGCTGGCTGGACTCAAGAGTCAGTCGTAGCTACACCTCGCAGATGACGCGCGAGTGCAACAAGCTCAGCAATCCGTGGGTGAAGGCCGCCAATCGTGCGCGGAGCAGTGGAGACATTAAACAGGCCGCAGCGTTAGAGCAGCAACTGGGTCGGCTGCTCGTTGATGCTCGCGGTCACGGTCTCGCCCTGCCGCCGCGGCAACGACTGTTCACACGACCGTACAAGATACGAAATTCGGGTACAGGACAGCTCATCACCGTGGACAGCTCGGAGCAACTAATTCTTCGGCCTGAC
>JBCCUO010000153.1:0-7478 GCA_039196805.1 Planctomycetota bacterium
ACATACATGGTATCTCTAATTTGCGTTGGTAACTCTGCGCCGCCCACCACACAACTATCTTTTTATCCCGCTAAGTATTCATTACACGTTTATCTACGACTATCGAGCTTTTGTGTGTTCAATGCTTAAATACCGCGACCGGGGGGCCTTCATGCGTTCCGAATTTGAATACGATCCTGAGCCGGGTTTGCTGGTCGCCATCCCTGAACTGTTTCAGGCAGGACCTTTTGGATTTGAATTCGAACGATTCTTTCGTGGGGTCGTGACTGAGGAGAGATTCCTTGATCGTCCGCTGATGCCACTCAAGGGAAACGATGCCATCGTTCGCAGGCAGGACGAGGTCGATGATTCCTTGTTCTGGGTCGATTTGCATCACGACCTTCGACGACTCGCTTCGATGGGGCTACGTCGTTCGAAGGACCGAGAGGACTCCATCGAATTGACGTGGTCAAAAGAAGGAGAGCGAGTCTTTCCTCAGAAGGTGACGCGACGTAGTCGTGTGCTCGGCACGACCTCCTCGGAAACCTACCACTTCAGCAAATACAAAGCTGATTCAACACTTCCCTACACGTCGATCGAGGACTTTCACAGGAACTATCGTTTCGGCAGCAAGGTGGAGTTCGCGGACCCGAGCCGCCCGAAGGCAAATCCAACGTGGGTGACGGTTGGTGGTCAGGTCGCTCAGAAAAGTCGCAAGTGGTTTACTCCGTCAGGTCCACGAGTGCGACCCAACGAACCGCAGCGAAGCTCGCCCACCGTCCGAAGGCAAACTCGCGAAGCGTCTCGGTACTTTCAGTGAGCAGCAACGGAACTAGCGGAGAGTTTCGCGCTTTTCCGGTTGCCCTTCGAAATCCGACTCGGCGTCTCTGCGGCTTCCGCCACGAATGTCGCGCAAGTCTCCGCGTTTTGGCCCCCGATGGGCTCGCCCCTTCAAAGCGTCTGTTTGACAGCTAGCTTGCAAACCTCACTTCCTGCGGGGCAAGCCCGCAGGGGAGCGATCGTCCCGCCAGTCCTGCTGTTCGCGTACACTCAAGGGATGGGCGCATCTTCACTCGACGAACCTTCGACCAGCCCCTCGTTGTTGGCTGCCGCATTGGCAAAGCAACCGGAGGCGTGGGCTCGGTTTGTCCATCTGTACGGACCAGTGATTTATCGTTGGATTCGTCGGACGGGGCGACAGAGCAGTGACGCGGCGGATATCACGCAAGACGTTTTGCTATCGGTTTCGAATAGCCTTTCCCGCTTTGATGTTTCTCGTCCCGAGGCACGCTTTCGTGCTTGGCTTTGGGTCATCACGCGACGTCGAATCGCGGATGCCTCACGCGAGGCAGATACCGCTCTGCACCTGGGGTCGGCCGCGATCCGGCTGTGTGACAAAGGGAATCGTGAGAACGGTGAACCCGTTTCGATCGATCCGCATTCGCCGCCTACGGATGCGGTTCTTGACACGCGAACGGTGGTCCGTCGGGCGGTTGCGGTGTATCGCGATCGTTTTGATCCGCGGACTTGGGGAGCGTTCTGGGCCACGGTGGTCGAGGGGCGTGAACCAGCGGAGGTCGCCGAGTCGATGGGGATGAATCGGTGGAGCGTCTACAAGGCTCGGGCCAGGATCCTGCAACGTCTTCGCACGGAGTTGGCAGGATTACTGGACGATCCAGACGATTGCAGCGGCAAAAGCAGGAACGAGTGATTCGCTGGTGTCCAATCAATCCCGAAGGAGTAGTAACCGACCACCCTTGCACCGCCGCGGAGCCGACTTGAGATGATTGCCATGCCCGATCAATCCAGCACGTCCACGATCACCTGTCCGTCTGATGAGGACCTACGGCGATTGCAGCTCGGCAGATTTCCGTCCGATCGTTTCCAGTCGCTCCTAAACCACGTGGATGCTTGCACTGGATGTCAGGACCGACTGCAGCAGTGGTCCGCACCGGGCGACTCGCTTGTTCAACTCTTGCTACCCGGCGAGACCGACCCGGACCAAATCCTAGCCGAACCTGATTGTCAGGCGGCGCTGTACCACGCCAGTCGCGCTCGTCCGATGCCCGCTGACGCGCTGCTTCCGCCCGTCGATCAACTGGGGCCCTACCGTTTGGTCCGGCCTCTGGGACGCGGAGGAATGGGGGCTGTTTACCTGGCCGAACATGATCGATTGGGCAAACAGGTCGCAATCAAGCTTTTGCCTCGTGAGCGGTGTTTCGACGACGATTGGCTTGCGCGATTCGACCGAGAAATGAAGGCGGTGGCTTCACTGAATCACCCGGCGATCGTGACCGCGACCGATGCTGGCGAGGCGAAGGGTTGGCACTACTTGGTGATGGAGTATTTGGATGGGCTGGACTTGGCCGAACTGATGCGACGTGTGGGACCGCTGCCGATTGGAGTGGCCGCCGGCATTGGTGTTGAGGTTTGTCAGGCCCTGAGTGCCATCCACGAAGCGGTATTGGTGCACCGAGACATCAAACCGTCAAACGTGATGCTGACACGAGGTGGTGAGGTCAAGGTATTGGACCTGGGGCTGGTGACCGATGAGACGAGTGATCAGGCGGAGTTTTCCGAACAGGTCACGACCTTGGGGCATGTCATTGGGACGCTGGTGTATGCGGCACCGGAGCAGCTTTCTCGCTCTGGTCCCGTATCCGCAAGCGCCGATCTGTATGCATTGGGCGCAACGCTCTACCACTTGATCTCCGGGCAAGCCGCCCATTCTTCAAGAAACGGGATCGGTCCACTGGTGCTGGATAAGACCAGCAAGCCGGCGAGTTCGCTTGCGACCGTTGTTCCTGACGCTCCCGGTGAATTGGTCACCCTGATCGATCGGATGCTGGCCCGCGAGCCCCAGGACCGTCCCAAGAGCGTCGACGATGTCCGGCGAGTCCTAGCGACCAGCGCCGACAGGCCGTCCATGCGTTCGCTGATTCGCAGAGCGGTACGCGTGTCTGCATCGGAGGATGTTTCGCAGTACCCGACCGCAGTGATTGGAAACCGCGTCACGACAACACCTCCGATCCGTCGATTTGGTACGAGCTGGCCGATGCTGCCGGGGATGTTCGTCGCTTTTGTCGCGGCCATCGTCATCTGGATTCAGACGGATCGAGGGACGCTGGTGATTGAATCTGAGTTGGACGATTTGCAGGTGACCGTCAGTCGCGATGACGAGGTGGTAGAGGACCTACGCGTCCAACTTGGGGCCAATGACACAATGCTGCGCAGTGGCACCTACACCGTTCGTCTGAACACGCCCGCCGACGGTGTCTCCCTCAGTGATACGTCCGTTTCCATTCGTCGTGGTGGCGAAGCGGTGGTCAAGGTGACACGCGCGGATACGGGGGCTGCAGCCGTGGACGCAGAAGAACTTCCGTCCAGCAAGGCAACGAAGCTGTTTCGTGGTCAACGGTTGGAACATTGGGTCCAAGTCATGACGGTAGAGCGAGATGTCGAAAGTTTGACCGAAGCGATGGAAGCGATCGCCAGCTTGGCAGGACCAGAAGATGTGGACGCAGCGCACGCCATTTTGGTGACCGCACGAACCTACGGCACCCTCTATGGAAGAGAGAACTCGACGAATCCGTCCTCGCGATTCATGCACGCCTTCGACAGTAAGTTTGATCGTCTCTTGCTGAAGCCGGGGATGGCTGCGATCGTTCGCGAAACTGAGCGGAGGCATTCTCGCAGCTTGTTGGCTTGTCTCAACGCGTTGACAGAATTGGATTCGTCAACGAATTCGACGCTGGTCGATTGGGCAATTGAGGAGCCAGCGGGTCGAGGCGAGCGACTCAGGAGAAACCTCAATCAGGTTTTGGCTGATTCGTCGTCTCGGCTGAGTACTCAGTCTATGGCGGCATTACGGAACGTATCACTGTCGCTCACGCTTGCTCTACCCACTCCCAAGGCAGAGTTGGCGATGATCCCAGGTCTATCAGAAAGACTCACGACGCTCAGGGATGACTCGATAAGCCATGACGATATCAAGCGACAGCTAGAAGCGTTCAACGATGAACATCTCAATCGATCGAGCAGGTTTAGGGCCAAACAGAGCAACACGCCTATTGTGTCGCCTGCTGAAGCCACGGCAGCTGAATTGCTCGACATCGAACTGCCGATGCCGTTGCTTGTGCGGGCGTTGTTGTCTCGATCTCGTTACAGCGAAGGTCTGAATAGGATCTACCGCCAAAGACTTTCGAAACGGGAATCCGAGGTAGTCGATGCCACGGTATGGGCGATGATCACGAACACGGATGAGACGCACCTTTTTCAATTCCAGAGGTTGAGCGAGAGCATTGGTGCTTCGGACTCTCTGTGGTCGGATCTGTTGCCGTTGCTTGTTTCCAAGACCAAATACAAGCAACTTGTCTACGAATCTCTGCGGAACGTAAGTGGTCGTGCCGGTTACCTATCAGAGGAGATGCAGTCGCTGGTTGAGAAATCAATGGAGAATCTAGAGGTCCAATTTCAAGTGCCCTCGGCAAGTCCGAAGTCATTGACCTACGCGAAACGTATCTTCGATCGACAGGATGCCAACAAAGATGGCGTTTTGACACCGTCCGAGTGGAGCAACATGCTCGTGTCGCCAGCCAGCGCCGACGTGAATCAGGATGGGAAGGTCACTGTTGATGAGTATGCGACGTATATGGATCAGCGGAGTCGAAGATGACGTTGGCAACTGTTTTGCGGGGCGTCAGCTGGCGCGTAACAGAACTCGCGCAAGTTTCGACTAGCTTGTAGCGGAGGGCGCTCTCCGGCCCTGAGAGGCCGGCTCTCCCGGAGGGAGAGTGAAAGCGGATGCCCTTTGGGTTTCCCGCAATTCACGGTGCGACGCATGTCCGGTAAACCAGAATGCGCACTTCAACACTGACGCTACGGGATCGGATTGAGGCTCAAACCTCCACCAGCGACTCGCCGGTCATCTCGGCGGGTTTGGGGATGCCCATCAAGGCAAGCACGGTGGGGGCGATGTCGGCAAGACGACCACCTTCACGCAGTGTCTTGCCTTCCAATCCTGGCTCAACGACGATCAGCGGAACGTCATAGGTCGTGTGCGCCGTGTGCGGACCACCGGTCTCTGGGTCAATCATTTGTTCACAATTGCCGTGGTCGGCGGTGACGACCAATGAACCCCCTTTGGCCAGCGTGGCATCCACCAGCTTGCCAACACACTCGTCCACCTTCTGGACCGCCTTCACTGCCGCGTCCAACACGCCGGTGTGCCCCACCATGTCTCCGTTGGCGTAGTTGACGATGATCATGTCGACTTCGCCCTTGTCGATCTCCGCCAGGACTTTGTCGGTCACCTCGTCCGCCGACATCTCCGGCTTTTGATCGTAGGTGGAAACGTCGCGTGGTGACTGAGCCATGCCCCATGTTTCTCCCTCAAACGCGTCGTCTCGATAGTCGTTGAAGAAGAACGTGACATGGGGGTACTTCTCCGTCTCCGCACAGCGAAACTGTTTCAGCCCGGTACTACTGACAACATCACCCAAGATGTTGGGCATCTTGGCTCGCTTTTCAAAGATGACGTGGACCGGCAGCCCGGTCTCGTATCCGGTCATCGTTGCGAAGTAGAGGTTGTCGATTCTGTGGCCGCGATCGAACCCACCGCCATCGATCGATGACCATCGATCATCGGGATACACAAAGGCCTTGGTGATTTCGCGAGTCCGGTCGCCCCGGTAGTTGATGAACACGATCGCGTCGCCGTCTTTGACTAATGGTCCGACTTGACCGTCTTGAGTGATCGACGTCGCTTCAATGAATTCGTCACCGCTGCGGCTCGGTTCGGTCGGCTGGTCGTAGTAGCTCTGAATCGCTTCCGCTGCCGACGATGCGGTACGTGTAGCGCCAGAGGTCATCATCTGGTAGGCCTGCTGGACGCGTTCCCATCGGAGATCGCGATCCATGGCATAGAATCGCCCAATCACACTGGCTACGCGTCCGACACCCAGTTCTTCGCACTTGTCGACAATTTTGCCGACGTAGTTCAGACCGCCCTTGGGCGAGGTATCGCGACCATCCGTAATGGCATGGATGGCCACGTCGTCTCCGGAAAGGCCGGACCGCTTGGCCAATTCGATGATCGCGATGGCATGATCCAAGTCGCTGTGAACCCGCCCGTCCGACATCAGTCCCAGCACATGCAATGTGCCGCCGCTGGACTTCACGTGGTCGATCGCTTGTCCCAGAACCGTGTTGGCGAAGAACGACTCGTCGCGAATCGCACGAGTGATCCGCATGACTTCCTGATCGACGATCCGCCCGGCACCGATATTCTGGTGACCAACTTCGCTGTTTCCCATTACGCCATCGGGCAATCCGACGTCTTCACCTGACGTCTTGATCAGGACGTGCGGGTACTGCTCCATCAAACGATGGGCGACTGGCGTCTGAGCCTGGACCACGGCATTGGCCGAATCCCACTTGGGGAAAGGGTTTTGGCCCCAGCCATCACGGACAATCAAAACGACCGGTTTGCGCCGAGCTTCGGTCTGAGGAACGTTGGTCAACGGTGCACCTTCTTCGGTATCAATGCTCAGAGTGGTACGGTTGTACCCTCCGGAAAGGAGGGCGCGGTGAGGAATGCTGAATTGGCCGGAGTGTATCGGACACGGCCGAGTTGGTCACCGACCATGGCACGAGGCTAAACCAGCGGAGTAAACTACCGGCAGTCGCCCGTACCGAATGACCCGTACCGAATCGACGCGTACCGATCCCACCCGACCAGCCCCCCTCTGACGAACACAAGATGACTCAGCCAAAACCTCAGCCGGAATCTCACGTTGGCCGTCGCGGCTTGCTGCTTGGTGCTGCCGCAGCCACAGCGGCGGTCGCCGCCGCCGCCCGATCGACCCAAGCTCAGGACAACGATGCGGCGATCGACGCCAAGAAGGGGCGTCTGAACCAATCGGTGTGCAAATGGTGTTACCCCAAGATGTCTCTGGAGGATCTTTGCAAGAATTGCGTCGATCTGGGCATGGTTGGAATCGATCTGCTGAAGGCCGAAGATTTCCCGATGCTGAAACAGCATGGGCTGGTTTGCACGATGGTTTCGTCGCACGCCTTGGGCAAGGGACTTTGCGACACCAAATTCCACGAACAGTGTCTGGAGGAGATGAATGCGGCGATCGAGGCGACTTCGGCAGAGGGATGGAAGAACGTGATCTGCTTTAGCGGAAATGCCCGCGGGATCGACCGTGAGACGGGCATGAAGAACTGCGTCGACGCATTGAAGAAGATTGTCCCTGTCGCCGAGAAGGCAGGTGTCACGCTACAGATGGAGTTGCTGAACAGCAAAGTCAACCACGCCGATTACATGTGCGACAACAGTACCTGGGGTGTCGAGTTGGTCAAACGCGTCGGCAGCGACAATTTCAAGTTGCTGTACGACATCTATCACATGCAAATCATGGAAGGGGACATCATTCGCACCATCGAGCAGAATCACGAGTACTACGGGCACTATCACACGGCCGGAAATCCGGGGC
>JBCCUO010000154.1:0-7466 GCA_039196805.1 Planctomycetota bacterium
CTATCGCGTGACCTTCAATGAAGTCGAATTTGAAGGGCGCCGCCGCGATTTCGAGCGACGGGTAACCTGTATCGTTCGACGTGGAGATCGTGTGCCGATACCGACCGGGAACCGGGATTCCCTGAATATCGACCACACGATCTCCACGTCGAACGAAACAGGATACCCGTCGCTCGAAATCGAGGAGGCGCCCTTCAAAATCGACTTCATTGAAGGTCACGCGATAGACGCGAGGGCCAATGCGTTCGGCATAGCGGCCACGTTCGAAATCCACGTCGTGGAACCCAATATAATTGGCTTCGCGGCGGATCGCACGACGACACGCCTGAATGGCTGTGCGCCGGGCCTGACGATTGGATTGCTGATAATCGTCATGACCATAATGGCGATAGTTGCGATGACCATATGAGCCATGGCGGTGATGCACGTTCGACCGGAGGCCATTCTGACCAATATCGAAGGTCAGCGCACCGGCTCCGTTCTGGAACGTCACGCTGCCTGTCACGCCTTTATTGGCGCGACCATTGTCGGCCAGCGCTGGCGCGGCGAAGAGCAGTGGCGCCGCAAAGGCCAGCGCGGCTGCTCGAGGTTTCATGATGGCTTTCATCATGGCTGCAGACAAACACACGGCCTTGCAACCCAGTGTGAGCGCCGTGTTCGGGTGGCATTCATGACAAAAATAAGGCTGCCTTGTCCTCGCCATCATATCGTGGAAACCTTGGGACGGATCGGGATTCGTCCGGCTGGTCAGGCGGATCCAGACTATGAGGGGAACTGAATGAGACTGCTTACTGCAAGCCTGCTGGCGATGAGCCTAGCCTGGGGCGCTCAGGCGCAACAGAGCGAAGCCGATGAGGCATTGGTGAAATCCGTATCTGTTGAAGATATGCGTTCAATGGTCGAAGCGGGCGGACACACCGTCACCGATGAGTTGAGCAGCGGCGTCGGTGTGATCGCACAGAATGCGAATGACCTGATTTTCGCGGTCCAGGGCAAAGCCTGTTCGGAAGATGCCGGTTGTTTGGGTGTTGAGTTCTTTGTCGTCCTGGCCGGGGACTTTACGACCGACGATGCGAACTCGATCAATCAGCGCTGGTCGGCCATCAAGGCGACGCGGCTGGATGAGGAGGGCCTGATGCTCTCACGCTATCTGATCCTCGATCATGGTCAGACCCAAACCAATCTCGACCTGAATCTCGCTACAACTCTGGCCATCGCAACCCAGATCCAGGATGAAAACGCGGCGGCGTCCGCGGCTGAAGCGCCCGCCACAGACTCAACCCCGACCCCGAGCACGACGCTCGCCTGGGGCGACGATACAGGCGACTATGCCAATGACGATGCCTGCGATGATGGCCGGTTTCAGATCGATGGCGATGAGTGGAGCTATCAGCGCGAACATGTGCTGCGCGATGCCACAGATTGCCGGGAAGCCTATGAGGCTGGCACGCTGACCCTGTATGTCGATTTCGGCAACAATTCCGGGGAATATGCGAATGACGGCACCTGCGATGACAATCGCTTCACCGGCGAAGGACGGTCGGTCCTGCAGACCGATTCCCATATCAAACGCGATTCTGAGGACTGTGTCGCCGCCTATCGTGCCGGAACCATTACCCGCGTCCGGCAGGACCTTAGTGACTAAGCGCCAGCGCCGGAGCGTCGTCGCTGTGCAGGAGCTTGCTGGTGGTGCCGCCGAATAGCAGCTCACCAATCCGCATATGGCCATAAGCGCCCATGACGATCAAACTTGCGTCATGGGTCTTGGCCGCCTTGAGCAGGCCATCCGAGACAGGCCCGTCCAGCGTCACCGTCTCGACCTGCATGCGCTGCTCGTGCAACAGCTCCACCAGATGCTCCGCAGAGGCCGCGCTGGCCGAGGCCCATTGATGCCGCAACTTGTCGGGATTCTGCGCAATCACAGCTTTCTTGTAGGAGGCGATCAAAGGGAGATGCATCTTGACCGCACGGGCCGCAATCGGGCTGCCATCCCAGGCGATCAGGCAGGTGTCGGACGATTCCGGTTTAGCCGGGGCCAGGACCAGCGGAAGCCCCGCCTCCATCAATACATGTTCGAAGGCCGGGTTCAGCGGATGACCGGAATCGGTGGCCTCATGCGGCAATATAAACGCGTCTGAAACCAGATTTGCCGCCGCGCCATGAATGGCCACAGAGCCCCTCTCGCTAGTGAATTCAGACTGGAGCCAGGACCCGGCCGCCTTGGATTTTGCCGCAAACATCTCGCTATAGTCGGCAATCATCTTGTCCTGGGCCTCGGTCATCGAGGCCACCGCGGTGCCGCCAAGAACCACCGTTTCTGCGCCTGTAATATAGATGACAGAGGTCGCTGGATCGGGCAGCGCGCAGACCCCTTTCAGGCTCGTCTTCATGCGTTTTGTCAGGTCGATCGCAAAATCAGTGGTCGCGGCCAGGCGGTCCAACTCGCCGCCCATCATCAAAGTAACAGCCATCTCTTACGCTCCCTCAAATCGCTATGATTCACATCTAGGAAGCCAATGATCGCGCGCGTATAAGGGATGACCCTAGGGTGGCTGTGTCAGGTCCGGACCGGCATCAAATCTGGAAAAAAATGCCGCGACGTTCGCAACTCTAGGGAGGAAACGCGAGGATGCGAACGTCGCGGCTTAGGTCAGACAAGCGAAAAGGAGACTCGGCTCGCTTGTCTGTTGGGATTGTCATCCAGCCGGGCGACCTCATAGGTCAGCCAGGCATAGTGTTCTTCAAGCCGTGTGATCGCTGAAATATCGAGTTCGGCGCGGGTCGCGAGCTCTTCGCGCCAGGCCTCAATCACGCGGACTTGCGTCTTCAGCCAACACACCATCGCATTGTCATCAAGCGGTACACACATGGTTTTTCTCCTATTGTCCAAACTGCCAGGAAGCAGCGATCTTGAAATTTGTGCCGGGCTCAGCGACGCCCGCGAATACGCGCTCATACTCTTCGTCAAACACGTTATCGACGCCGAGATCGAGACGCAGGCCTTCGACCAGTTCCGGACGCCAGGTCGCGTAGAGATCGACGACGGTATAGCTGTCGCGTTCATCCTGCAGAGTGAACCCGCCGGCGCCGTCAGAAACGCGTTGCTCAAAGTCAGACGCATGCTGAACGCGTGCACCGATGCGCGAGTTCCAGTCCGGCAGTTTCACGCCAAAGTTCAGCGCCACCCGATCCGGCGTCAGAGCTCCCAGGTCAGAACCATCCGAGAGGTCGGTGCCCTCAATGCTCGAAAAAGAGGCCTGGGCGAAGAACAGGTCGGAATCATAGGTCAGCTCCCCTTCCCAGCCTTCCAGCTCGGCCTGGTCGACATTGGACGATTCCGAGGTGCCGAACGTACACGGGAAATTCGGCGTGAAGAAACAGGTCGCGTCTGGCGCTGCATTGACTGACAGTGCGATCAGATTGTCAGCTTCGGTTTCGAAATAACTGATCTTGGCCTGCACCCGATCAGATGAGGTGAAGACCTGCTTGAAATCGAACCCGGTGCCGAATTCGATAGTCTCGGTCTCTTCCGGAACCAGATCCGGATTGGGAATGAAATTGTTCGGGACGAATACAAACGATCCGATCGCCGGGTTGAACAAGACAGGATGCGGGACTGAGAAGTGAACCCCATCCAGATACAGCTCATTGATCGAAGGCGCGCGGAACCCTTCCGAATAAGATCCAAACAGGCGAAGCCATTCGGCGCCGGCCGGTGCAAAACTTGCCGCCAGGCGCGGAGACACCGCGTCATCCGAGTTCTCTTGGTCCGGAGCGATGGTCGAGCTGCTTTCAAACTCATCAAAGCGCACGCCCGGTATGACCACAAATTGCCCTGCCGGCGTTTCGATCACAGATTCCAGTTGCGCGAACACACCGGTAAACTCGCTCTCGCCATTCGGAACGCCGCCGCGTGTGCCATCTGTGGTCTGATTGTCGGTTCCGGTCTGCTCATCCTTGTACCAGTCCGCCCCGACGGTGAACGTGTTCTCCGAAGACCCGATGGTGAAACGAGACGCATTTCGAAGCGTCACACCGCTGGTTTCGATGTCTCGAACCGTGGTGCGCGGGACCGTGGCGTCAAACTCATCAACGCTGCTCTCGGTCTGATAGGCGGTGAAGCCAAGATCGAGCCAGTCATTGTCCTGCGGATTGAAGGTCACACCCACCCGGAACGTGTCTGTCGTGATATCCTTTTCGACGTCTCGGTCGAGTATACTGTCGCCCGTCCCCGCCGTACCTTGACCATTATTCGGCTCAATCGCCGTATTGGTGAAATGCTGCCAGGAGCCTTCTACGGTAAGCGCATCGGTGAGCGCATAGCTGCCTTTGAGCAAGGCGGTTTGAATATCATCGTCGGATGGCAAATCAGACGCTGGAGCGTTTGCTGTCGACACGACTGACGATGGATCAGTTGATCCTAGGGAAATGGTTCTACCTAACAGTCGTCGGCGTTTTGCAGACGTGCGTGATGTTTCTTTGGGCTCAGATCATCTTCGGCGTGGATTTGCTGGGGCATTTGGACGGATTCGTGATGATGACGGTCGCCACGGCATCAGCGGCCGCTGCTTTTGGCCTTTTCCTAGCCACACTGTGCAAGACTCGCGGCCAGCTCAATGGCTTGTCGGTGATCATCATCCTGACGATGAGTGCTCTGGGAGGCTCCATGGTGCCTCGCTATGTGATGAGCCAAGAACTGCGGGACGCGGGGCTGTGGACATTCAACGCCTGGGCACTAGACGGCTATGACAAGGTGTTTTGGCGTGACTTGCCGGTTGCATCGCTGGCCCCGCAGCTTTCCGTTCTGATGATCAGCGCGGTGGCGTTCTTGATCACCGCAAGGATGTTCGCTGTCCGCTGGGAACGGGTCTGAAGCGATTCTTTTCCATCACGCCACTGCCCGCCTGCTGTTTACTCCCATCGTCTGTGGTTGCTAGAAGCAGGGAAGATGATGCCCCGCAGGGATTGGGGCAAGACTTCACCAGATGCCTCCGCAACGAGTGACGACCATGGACGCAACGATTCCCGCTGGCGACGTGCCTTCGACAATACCGTCCGGAATCAACACCATGAACTTCGCCGAATCGACTAAGCAGGTCTTTCGCGAAGTCACGTCGGGCGATTTTTCCGGCTTGATGGGCTACGCGACAACGCAGCTGTTGCCTGCGATGGTAGTTGCGGCCGGCGGGCTGGCCTGCATCTTTCTCGGGTACTTGGTCGCCAAGTATGTTTCCCGAATGGTCAGCAAGCCGATCTGCAATCGCGTGGATCAAACACTCGGCAAATTTGCCGGCAAGGCCGTGTTTTATGCCATTTGGTTCGGCGTCATCGGCGCGGTGCTTTCGACGTTGGGAGTTCCACTGGGTGGCTTGGCCGTGATGCTGGCGGCTGCCGGTTTTGCCGTTGGTCTAGCCTTCCAAGGAACGCTCAGCAACTTTGCCGCGGGCGTCTTGATGCTGGTGTTTCGCCCGTTCAAGGTCGGTGACGTGATCAACGCGGCAGGCGTTGTGGGCAAAGTGGACGAGATCGATTTCTTTACCACGACCTTGGACACGCCGGACAACCGCCGAATCATCGTCCCCAACAGTTCCATTGCGGGCGGAACGATCGAGAACATCAGCTTTCACAAACACCGCCGAATCGAAGTGGTCGTCGGAGTGGACTATTCCGCCGATCAAGACAGCACACGCATGGCCCTGCAGGCTGCTGTGGACCGACTGCAATCGCGGATGATCACGGGCGAAGATCGTGGCAGCGCCGTCGTGCTCTCATCGCTGGGTGACAGCGCTGTGGAGTGGAAGGTGCGAATGTGGGTCAATTCTGCCGACTTTTTTCCGATGAGCGAATTGCTCACGGGTGAAGTGAAACGGCAGTTGGACGCCGTCAACATTGGGATCCCATTCCCGCAATTGGACGTCCACTTGAATCGAATCGATGAACCGGAGCCAGTTGCCCAGCGATCACGTCCTCGCCGCATGCGTCACGACCCCGCTCACCGCAGCACGATGGTGTCGTAGCTTGAATCTGGAACCGCTGCGCGGCGGAACGCGGCTCGGGATCACGGAGTGATCTCTCGACACTGTCGCCAGCCTTCTCCGAACGCTAGGCTCGGAACCGCTGAAACTCCGCGTGAGTTTCGTTTCGGTTTGACTGGGCAATCGCACTAATCGTAGCTGAAGCCACGTAGGCGCCGCGTAGGCTTTCGGCGAGCCGACCAGCCCTCGCTAAGCCAACCACGAAGGCCGAAACTCTTCGCGAGTTCCGCTACGGCTACTGCCATCACTTCATGACAACGGGAAGTCGACGTTCAGGATTCCCTTCAGAAGACTCGTCTTGGTCAGGGTCACGGTACTGGCTGGCATTAAAGTGTTGTCCGTAAGTACCAAAGTCGTTGAACGCGTACTTCTTGGCCCAGCGATAGACGAAGCTTCGCTCCGGAATTTCGTCGCCAGGCTGGTACTGGCTGCGACGCGGTTGAATGTTTTCTAACTCTTCGAAAACCTTGCCACGAGCGGTTGTGTCGCGGGCGTTGTGTTTGTCAGCCAACTCCAACAGCAGATCGGGACGTTCCATGATCACACACCCTCGCGTGTTCTGTGCCGTCAACTCTCGGAAGTCCTTCAAGAATCCTGACTCGTTGAACGTCTCGGCCAGCGGACGCTCATCGTGAATCGACTCGGTCGCCATCTGGATCACAGGACACGGTTCGATGTCGCCCCAAGGCCCGATGTGGTGGGTGAACCCGGTTGCGGCGGGACAGAGAGCATTGCCAGCATCGTCATGGTACGCATCGATGACGATGATCGGTTTGGTTGCACGAGTATCAACAACGAACTGCCGCACCCGCCTTTGCTCATCACTGGAGAGTGAGAGCTGCATGTTCGGTTCGGGGCCGACGGGTCGGTAGATGTGGAACCAGCAGTACATCACGCCCATCTCGATCAGGCGATCGACCCAGGCGTCCCGCACCAAGTCGTCGATGTTCGACTTGCAGACGCTCGTGCAGACGCCCACCAATAACTTGTTCCGCAGCGCGGCTTCGATCCCCGCCATCGTCTGATTCAACACGCCCTCGCGACCGCGACGCGTGTCGCTAATGATCTCGGACCCTTCGACGCTGATCAGCGGCGTGACGTTTCCCAGTCGGCGAAGCTCCGCCGCCACCTCGTCGGTGATGAAGTGGCCATTGGTGAAGACTTGGAAGTAGACGTCGCGATTGGCTTCAAAGATCTTCATCAGATCGCGATGCATGAACGGCTCGCCCCCGAGAATCCCAAAGAAGCTGTTCCCCATCGCTTTGGCTTCGGCGATGGTTTGGTTGGCCGCATCGACTTCGATTCGTTGCTGCTTGGCGCCGACATCGACCCAGCAACCTTGACAGCGCAAGTTGCAACTGTTGATGACCGACATGTACAAGAATGGCGGAAAGAACTCGCCCCGCTTGAGTCGTCGTTTGTGTTGATGAA
>JBCCUO010000155.1:0-7434 GCA_039196805.1 Planctomycetota bacterium
CAACCACCAGACTCTTGACTGCCGTCGGCATCTGCAGCCTGGTCAGGCGTTTCCAACGAGATGCGCCGTAGAGTGCAAAAAGTTCATCGTGCTGCCGGCTGGCGGAAATCAAACCGGTGGCAACGTTGTTAATGATCGGAAAGATGCAGACAATGATCGTCGCGATCACCGATGTTCGGATCGTGTAGCCACTCCATATGATCAGCAGCGGGGCGATGGCCACGATCGGTACGGTCTGAAAGAAGATCACATAGGGAAAGAAGGCTCGCTTGAGCAGCCGCGATTGACTGAAGAAGATCGCGACCGACACGCCGATCCCGACGGCGCAGATCAGACTGGTCAGCGCGGTCAAGCCGGTCACCAAAGTGCCGCTCGCCAATCCGGCCCGCGATCCCCAGGCTGCGGCGACGACCCGATCGGGCGTGGGTAGCAAGATCTTGGGAAGCTGGTAGACGTAGACCGACAGGTACCAGACCAGAACGACCGTCAGCGCGACCGACGCGACCATGGCGGCGGTGATCAGGGTTGACTGGACTTCCCGATGGCGACTCACGCTTGCTCGCCACGCAGCGCCGCATTGACCTGGCCGTAGAAAGCACCGAACTGAGCGAGCGTTTGCATGGCGTCGTGCCGAGGTCGTTCTAATGGGTTCTCGATCGTCTTTTCCACCCTGCCCTCTCGCATCACCAAGATTTGGTCGGACATCAAAATGGCCTCAGCGATGTTGTGCGTGACCAGGGCAATCGTCAACCCACGCTGTTGCCAGATCTCGCGAATCAGTTCCCCCAGCCGGCTCCTCAGCATGTCGTCAAGCGCCGCGAACGGTTCGTCTAGCAATAGCACGCGTGGCGACGTCACCATCGCTCGGGCGATCGAGACACGCATCTTCATGCCACCCGATAATGCTTGAGGCCGCTGATCGATTGCATCGGCCAGACCGACGACGTTCAAGGTTTCCTGGGCGATGTGACGGCGTTCCTTCTGGGTGCACTGTCCTAGGAGTTCAAGCGGAAGCATCACGTTCTCGATCGCCGACAGCCACGGCAGCAGTGCCGGACTTTGGAAGACAAACGCCACCTCGCCGCGGTGTGTGTGCACTGCGGGATTCACGTGAAGTTCGCCGCCGGTGATTGGTTGGAGCCCGGCGATAGCTCGCAACAGCGTTGTCTTGCCACAACCACTGGGGCCGATGATCGATGTCATTTCTCCGCCGACGATCCGAAAATTCGCCTGATTGACCGCGCGAACCGACTGGTCTGCCTGCCGCCGCCCCGAGAACTCGATCGACAGGTTGCGTCCCTCGATCGTTGTTCGATCGGGTGGAGTGGCGAGCGTGGTAGCGGATGTCATGAAAGCAAGCCGGTCAGGTTCCGATTGAAAACGATCAACCACACGATTGGACTTCAATCTGAATCACCATGGGCCTAGTTCACGGTTTCGGGTCGTACTCGATTGTGGTGTTTGGCAAATGCCGTCGATGCTCACTCGCTTCGGATTTGATCCCTTGCTCACGGTTCTGGAAGCTGCACCCATTGAGACGCCCTCCCGCTTGAGGGAGGTTCGGACGCAGATCAACGCTACCGTTGGTGCACTCGGCCGGGGAGCGCTCAGGAAAGGCCCTCTACCGCCCTTAGAGGCCGACTCGGCAGCCTCTCCCGGAGGGAACGCGTCTATCAGCTTGCCGCGATTCGCAACGGATACCGTTTCTGGTGAACGATGCGGGCAACTTCACAACTCACGCTTCGCGTTGTGAAGCCAATGCGAGTCGCCTCATAACTGCACGTCTAGTCTTCCTGTGCCCGCTTGGCGGCTTCGGCGAGCGGGACGTTGGGGCCGAGGTCGAAGCGGCGGCCGTCAATCTCCAGCGTCACGTACTTGGGCGACACCTCGACCACTTTGCCCTTCAACGTTCCGATTTCGAATTGGTCTCCGACGCGTAGCTTCAACGTCTTGCCTTTCGTGCGGACATTCATCCACGCCGTCCAATCGTCGCGGCCCTGGACCAAACCGGTCAGCACCGTCTGTTTGGCGTCGTCGTACTCCGGCTGCGCTTCAGGCTCGGGTTTCGGTTCGGGGGGATCGACGACCTTGACGACCAGCGTTTGTTTGGCAGTCATGCGTGGGAATCCGCGGTCACTCGCCAGGACCGTGACTTCGATTTCACCCGGTTGTTCCGCGTTGATTCGCAACGAACTGCCCTGCAGATTGACGGATTCAGGCACGTCGCCGACCAGTTCGTAGTCCAGGGCGTCTCCATCGGGATCAGTAAACTCCAGCTTGCTTTCGCTTCGGCGTCCAGCGATCGCTTCGATGCTGGGCCTGCCTCGATACTTGGGCTCTTGGTTGGGAGGACTGAAAAAGTTGCGATTCATGATCGCATCGTAGTATTCCGCCAGTTCGGGACCGACGCGCCACGATCGTTGTTTTGGCGCGGGGGCATCCGCTTCCGCCAGGTTCAGACCGGCCGCCTCGATGCTCATTTGAACCCGCAGGCGACCATTCTTTTGCTTGGTCACATCCAGCGACCGAATGCGATGCAAGTAGTCCATGCCGTAGAAGTCATACAGCCACTCAGTCAGGTGTTCCAAGTCGGTTTCGGCCCGAACGGAGAATCCGTAGCGCTGATACACGTCGCCGACGGGGATTGGCATGCTGGGGTCGACCGTACTTCCACCGAAGTCATGGTCTTGCAAATTGGCAAGCAGCCAGGCGGAATAAAGGCTGCGAGCACGGTCGGGATCGCTGGGCAGCGATCGGACTTTGTACTCGGCCATCTGCCGCAGCGCCAGCTCGCCCTGCAACTGCTGCTCGGTCAACTGCATCTCGCGGCCTGCCAGTGATTCGAGCCGATCCTGCCGCTTCTTGATCGCTCCGCGATAGCTGCTCCAGCCGTAATTCAGGACCAGCAGGCCCAGCATGGCGCCGACGCCGATCGCAAGAAATCGTTCGCGCTGATTCATACCTTGTTCTCCTGTGATTCGTTGGTGGCCAAGTCGCTCTTCGCCTCACGGACGTTCTGAGCTTCCAACTCATCGTTTGTTTCGGTTTCGTCGCCCCCAGGCGGCGAAGTGTCTGGTGGATCGGGAGCCTTCGTCTCTTGGTCGTTGCCGGTCTTCGTCGCGTCTTCGGCTTCCGCTTCGTCTGAGACGTTCGGCCCTGAATTCGATTCCGGTTCAGTTTCAGCGGACTGTTCGGGCTCCGTTTCCGACAAGTCGGTGTTTGCCTCATTCGCTTGCGCGTCGAAGATCGCGGCGAATGCTTCGTAACGCTGGTCGCGAATCGCCTGGCCATCGAGCACGATGGTTTCCTCGAATCCCCAACGATAGACGTCATCTCTTTTGAGGACCCCGGAGCCTTCGCCGACCACACGATGCGTCTCGTCTTTCACTGCCTCCTCAAACTCATCGATCACGCTGGGGCGAGTCACTGCACCGGAGAGCCTGAGCTCGCCGCCGCCCCCCCGTGAACTGACTCGGGCGGTCAACTTGGTGACGATCTGGTCGGTCGAAGCGGGCATCTTTTCGGCGGCCCGCTTGATTTCTCTGAGCCAATTGACGTCGCCATCCAAGAACTGGTCGACGACCTCAGTCTCGGCCTGATACGTCGATGCGGTCTTTGCTTTTTCGTCCAATTGGGCGATGTAGTCTTCCTTTTGTTGGATCTGCGCATCCAATGCGGCAAGCTGCCGATATCCAAGGAATCCGACCAGCAGCACAGCTGCTGCTGCTGCGATCGCGATCCACGTGTTGCGTGTCCGATTGGATTTTGGATCGGGACGCTTCCTCGGGTTCAGGAAGTCGATCAAACGATCAGAGGCTGTTTCGTCGCTGGCTAGCAACCCGACCAGAGGTGCTAAACGACCGATGTGCTCGGGCAACTTGCCGGCTGCCTTGCGGTCCACCTCAACCAAATCGAACGGGTCCGCCGCCGTCGCCTTTCCTCCGGTGGCTTCTCGAATCTTGGCCAGGTCTACCTGATGGACCGACTCACGTCCCCACAGGATGACGGATCGCTGTTCCGTTGCCGCTCCGCATGCCATCAGACTGCGTCGCAGTTCACCGGCCAAAACGCCAGGCCTGGCGTCCACAGCCTTGGGCATCCGTACCGTGCGCACGAAGACGACTCGATCGTCGCGAGCGATCACAATCTCGGCATCATCGGCCAGCAAGTCGACCAGAATCGTTTCGTCTTTGCTGCCCGAATGCTTGGAAAACCAGAGGGCTGACGCTGCCAGGGGACGCAGTGCGATCCGTTTGGTCGCCAAACCCGCTGTCTCGCAGGTCGTCTTCACTTCGTCCATCGTGGCCGGACCGACCGCCGCCGCAATGATGTCGGTATTGGATTCGTTTTGGTCGGTGATCACGAAGTCGACCGTCGAACTCTCGCCTGACGAAGCGAAGCTACGGATCGCCTGGAATCGCACCATGTCCGGCAACTCATCAGCAGGCACCGGCGGAAGCTGTAGCTCACGGAGCTCCGCTTTGCCGCGCCCGATGGCCACTAAGGCTTCCACCTTGTCCAAGCCAAGCTGCGTCACCTGTTCGGACAGCACCCCCTGAACGGTCTGTTCTTCCAGCGGAATGACAGCGGCATGAGTCACCTTGACGCTGCTACCGTTGACATTGCCAACGACAAAACGCAGTTCACTTTCATCCCAATCAAGGGCGATTTTTTTGGCCATGGTTCAGTGCACCTTCACGTTGGGGTTGCCGCCTGTTGCCTTTGCTTGCAAATCATTGTTTTCGATAAGATCGATCATTGCTGCGTCTCCGGGGCCAGCGTTCGAACCCCGAGCGTCGACAGGTCAAAACCGCGTCCCAGATGGCTCATGTCTCGGTACGAGACGATCTTGGGATTGATCGTGGTGGCGTCAATGATCACTTCGCCGCGGTGAAAGGCACCGATGTTTTCAAAGTAGCCGATCACTTGGGCTCGGTAAAAGTCTCCGCCGCCGGTCAGCAGAGGCATCAACAGCCGCATCTCATCCAGCGTCACCAGTCCCTCGACCATCGGCCACGTTTCGTAGCGGCGGTTGATGTCGTCCGATTCTTCCGCTCGAGCCTCCAAGACCGCCGCCACGGTTTCCTCGTCCCATAGTGGAATGCCATACAGCAATTCCGCCGGCGCCTCATTCAGGTTAATTCGCCCGGGCATCACCGAGTACGACTGTGTCGACAAAGCATCCATCAAACCCGGCAAATAGAGCGCCATGGCGATCGGATTGTCCTCGAACGGCGAACTGTAAGTGACCGCCTCGCCACCGTCGCCCACCGAGACCGTGGCGCCGATCAGATCCAAGACCTGGGTGAGTTCGGTCCCGGCGCCCCCCGACAGATCAAATCGATCTAGCGCGTCAACACTCCAAGCCTGCGTTCGGCCACCCGCTGGTGTGGCGCCGCCCGCCGTACCTGTGGCACCCGCGGATCCGGACTGTCCCGAGATCCGATAGGCGACGATGAAGCTGGCGTAAGTCTCGTCACCCAGGACTGCCACCAAGTCGTCGTACAGCGTTTCCAGGTCATCACCATTGACGTCGATTCTGATTTGGCCTTCGCCGTCCCGGTTGGCCTCGCCCCCGTGAACCGTCAAATACGCTGCCCAGCCCAGGGATCCGACCGTGTCGATCCCTTGTCCTGTGCGCTGCTGCTCGTCCGCGTCGATCACCCCGTTGCGGTTGGAGTCCAAGCCGAACAACAGCTCAGGTGTGACGCCTCGAACCAACAGGAGTTCCTCGACGCTATTGAGAGGGCCGTTTGTGGGCGAGTAGGGCGTGTTGAGCGTCTCGTAGTATTCGCTTTCCGCACCGAAGGGGCGAGGCTCATCGTCTTCGTCGATCCAGTCCAAAATCGCGTCGGCCGTGTCTTCCGTCATGCCGGGCAAGGCCAACAGCAACGACACCGCCAAGCTTTCCGGTGCGGACTCGTCGGCTGAATCTGTCGCCGTTAGGGCCAACGCAGCCGTTAACCCGCTCGCGTTCTCCTCCAGCACAACCAACGTATTGATGTTGAGTCGTGCTGATTCATCTTGCAGACCAAAACGTATTCCGCCAAAGCTTCCGGTATCGTTCAGCGCCGGGGCGATGACGCTGTAGTTCGACGGCTGAGTGCCATCGGCGCCCATCGAAACGTTAATGGCCTGAAAGAGCTGAGCGTTGTTGTACAGCCCCCCCAGTTCTTCTCGGGCGTTGGGCGGTTGGCTGAGCAACAGCCGTGTGGCTTCGATCGCTGACTCCACGTTCACGCGCGCCTGCACTCGGTCGCCCGCCAGGTATGCCGACTCGTCGTAGGCGATCATCAATTCCGAAAACGAATAGACCGCCAGAGTTGCGACAGCGATGACGATCAATACGATCACGAGGAAGAACCCGTCTCGGCGACGGCGTTGTGGGTGGCGATGCTGGCTCATATTCCCGCCTCCGTCAGCGCGGCATCGTCTTCCTCTTCGATCACGCGAGCCATGGGCAACCGGACCACGTGGGCGAACGTACGTGGCTCCACCAAAGCGTCAACCTCCGCGCCCAGGGCGGTGTTGGGATCGGAGACCTGCATGACCACCTTGACGGCAAGCGGTAGTTCGCCCATCTCATCGCTGCTCCATTCGATCTGCCACTGGAAACCATCCCAATAGCTGAACTCGATCGACAGTACCTCCGGTGCAATCAGCTCCCCAGTTTGATTCAGAGACGAGATGTTTCCCTCCACGGCGGCGTACACCGAAGCGGTGCGATCCAGCGACCTTCTGACCAGGCCGGCTGCACCGTCTTGGGGCTGGGAATCCAGTTGGGCCAGCGGATCATCAATGCCGGTCACCGTGCCGGGTGGCTGGACATAATAGGCCACCGTCTTGATGTCGCTGGGGACGTCGTCCACGTTTGCGGTCGATGCGTCGATCACCGCGATGTACTCTTCCAACCGAGGCAGCCGGCTGGTATCGATCTGGATCTGGAACTGATTGCCGATGAGTCCCGGTGTTTCCAACACGGCGATCCCAACGGCCAGGTCGCTGGCGGTGGCAACTGCCGACTCTTCCATGTCGTCATCGATTCCCGCGGCCGCCAGTCCATCCGCGTTCCCCCCTCCGCCATCTTGTTGTTGACCGCTGGTCGATTGCAGTAGCTGGGCCAAGGGTTCTGTGTCAATCGGCTCGGCGTGAAGCGCCGCACGCAGGTCGTCTTCGATCATCTGCATCACCGCAGACGCTAGATGAATTTGGCGAATCTCGGCATCGGCCGACTCCATGCCTTGCCCATAAATCTGCAGCAGGCCGGCAATCAGGCCCAGCAGCACGACGGACAGCGCCAACGTGAGCAATAACTCCAGCAATGTGAAGCCGGAACGGCTGGAGTACAGTTGATGCATCAGAGTGACGCCTCCGACTCGGCCGCTTCGATCGCAGCCTCTTCTTCCGCTTCCAACTCCGCCAGGCCCAGCGTTG
>JBCCUO010000156.1:0-7417 GCA_039196805.1 Planctomycetota bacterium
GTCTCGAACGGCTTGCTCACAGGCCTCAGGCTGACTGTCGGCGGTGGAGGCACCGATTCCACGAATCAACGCGAACGCCTGTTTCTGCCGGCGCCGCGCATCCACATGCCGCATCAACAGGACAGCTGCACAACCCTCGCCTGGAACTGTCCCGTCAGCAGCAGTGTCGAAAGGCGACTTTGGTGATCCACTGGAAAGCAGCCCAGCTAGTGACAGACGCTCGAAGAACGTTGGTGAGAGGTCTTCCTGGCCACCGACGCAGATCATCATGTCGCAGTCGTGAGACTGCAGCTGATCGACACAGCAAGCGAGTGCTGCCGCAGAACCGCAGTTCCCTGCGTCAACTGCCACTCCGCCACCCATCAGGTCAAAGGCCTTGGTAATTCGCGACGCCAGACTGCTGCTGGTGAAGCTGCCCGTTTCATCCAGGAGCGCTGGCAAATGCTTGACCAACTCTACCGCATACTGCTCGCTGACGGCGGCGCATTGCTCGGTCGGGATGCCACGTCGGGACAGAGCCGCGATCAGGCGTTTCTGAAACTCGGGAAGCCTCAATCCCATGAGCAGCTGAGTCGAGAACTCACCGCCAAACGAGGACCCAACGACGACGCCAATACGACTGCGATCGGCCGATCGTGGGTCAATCCCCGCTTCGGCAAACGCCTGTTCGACCGCGTCCAGAATCATGAACTGCAACGGGCTCGCATGAGCAATCTGCTTGGGTGGAATCTTGTGCGTTTGCCAATCGTACTGAAATCCCTTCACCTGTCCCGACAGATGGTTGGTGGTGTGCCAATGCATGGGGCCTGAACGATCCAAGTAGTCGTCGCTACAGAGCCTGTGGTCGTCGGTGACCCCTTTCGGGTCCATTCCGCTCGTTAGCATCTCCGCAAACGCGTCGACATTCAGTGCCCCGGGCAACACAGTGCCTCGGCCAACAACGGCAACTGGATCAGGGCGCGTCTCGACGCCATGGGACGACGCTCTGACGCGGGGAGTCGGCGCAACGATGGGATGAACGGGCTTGTGCTCTTCAACGACCACATGCACGTTCAGCCCTCCAATTCCAAAAGCATTAACGGCGGCACGACGAGGTTGGCTATCGGCAGGACTTTCCCATGGCTCAGCATGTCTCGGTACGTAAAAGGGAAGCGATTCCCAGTCGACTTTCTGGTTCAACCGATTCAAGTTGGCCGCAGGGCCAATCGTTTCGTTGCGCATGCTGAGGACCACCTTGAGCAGTCCAGCCAGTCCGGCGGTCTCCAACGTGTGACCGATGTTCGCTTTGACGCTTCCGATCGGAATGGTGCTGCCGTCGGGAACGTCGAAGGCCTCGGTCAGCGCAGCGACTTCGGTTGCGTCTCCCAGTTGCGTCGACGTTGCGTGCGCTTCGATGTATTGGACGCTGCTTGCGGGCAAACCGGTTGGGTAGGCCCGTCGTATCGCTGCCACCTGCCCTTGCTTGCGTGGTGCCCAAAGGCTTCGCCCTTTTCCATCGGATGAGGTACCGATCCCACGAATGACAGCGTGGACACGGTCACCGTCTTGGATCGCCTTTTCCAGAGTCTTCAGGATCACGACCGCGTAGCCTTCACCCACGACCAACCCGTCCGCATCGTGATCGAATGGGCGGGACATCACGCCACTGAGGGATTGAGCTTGTGAAAACAATAAAAGCGTTTCGAAGTGACAGACGGAGGCTCCACCCACCAACGCCACATCGATTCGGCCGTGCTGGAGTGCCAAGCTTGCTTGGTAGAGCGCGCTGAGCGAAGACGCGCACGCGGAGTTGAAAGTCATGTGAGGACCGTCGATCGCGAACGTCTCGGCCAACAAGGTGGTCGCGGCGTGCGGACCCAGTCTTGGCCTACCGTTTGGGTCGCGATGAGGATACTCGCGGCGTACTTCGGAAACGAGTTCGCGGATCAAGTGATCATGTTCGAGATCGAGCTGCCGAAACTGATCGACCCGATCAAGAAGCCGCGCGGTCTGCGCGATGCACGTTCCGTAAGCCAAGTCGCCCGCGAGTCCGCTGCTGCGGGCATGACCGAGATAGACGCCACCGGATCGACGATGGGCAGGGCTCAGTTCCAGCTGCGCGTCCGCTAACGCTTCGGCGGCCACATCGCAAAGCGTCCGATAGGCGACTTCCGGGCAATCGCGGACCGCCTGAGGTAACTGATCAAAGTATTGCCCCTGAGCGTGCTCGTTGACGAGACACGCGATATCAGAATAGGAGCGGTTTTGGACGCCGCGCTTCGGATCATAGTAGAGGGATCGATCGAAACGCGAATCGGGAAGCGGTTGGGCAGTCGACACACCGTCCCGGATCAACGTCCAGTAGGCGTCGAGATCATCAGCACCGGGTAGTCGACAGGCCATCCCGACTATCGCGATTTGCATCTTCTGCCACCGCGCTGTTGTGGGTCCTTGAGCAGTCTGTCGGGGAACAACGCAACTATCGTAGTTGGGGGGGGCGGTGGGTCAATCAGCACACGTCCTGCGGAGGAAATCGGTTCCGGTAGGGCCTTTTTGACGACCTGGAACTAGAATCCATCGCTGAGAACGGGCAAACAATCACCGGCGTATTGATCGCGGTGGATGCCGCTAGGCTGCCGACATTCGTCCGAACGTCGGAACTCTGGCGAGTCGCGCTACCCCAATGCGTGTTTGATCATTCATAGCGTCCCCATCATTGCCTCAGGTCTTTCGCCCCTCATGCAGCTGTCAATGGTTCGCCGCAGCATGATCGGCATCGGGGTCATCGTGATCTTGGCACCGTTTGCGATCTGGGGAGCGGGACGGAGCCTTGAGGGCATGTACAACTTGCCGGTGTTGTGGGTCCCGGCCAACGATCCGAGTCGACGCGCGTTCTTTCGCTTCGTTGACGAGTTCGACGCTCATGACGTGATCCTGGTCTCGTGGCACGGTTGCACGATCGACGACGATCGCCTCGATCAATTCGGCGAACTCTTGTCACAACGTGATGGCGGTCATGCGAGTCAAAATGGCCAGGCCCTCTACCACCGAGTCATCACGGGGCGCTCATCGCTGAATGCGATTCAGTCGCCGCCGTTGGCTCTGGGCCGCCAACAAGCGATCGAGCGACTGCAAGGCTTCCTCGTGGGGCCGGACAACACGTCTTGCGCGATGGCTGTTTTGACGAAGTTCGGGACTGTCCAGCGTAGGCAGGCGATTGAGCTAGTCAGGCGCGTCCTTGAGGACGAACTTGGAATTCCAGCCGAACAGACGCACCTGGCGGGGACGCCGGTCATCGGTCAGGCCATTGATGACTCGAGCGTCCATTCGATGGTTTGGCTCACACTCCCATCGACTGCATTGATCGTCTTGTGTTGCTGCCTGTTTCTTCGCTCGTGGCGACTGATCCTTGTCGTTTTGGGAGTCGGCTTCTTTGGTGAGCAGCTAGCGATCTCGTTGGTTCACTTCACAGGAAACACCATGAACGCGGTGTTTGTCGTGATGTCACCTTTGATCTTTGTTTTGTCGGCATCAACCGGGATTCATTTGTGCAACTACCTCCGCGAAGAAACTCTAGAGCGTGGTGCTGAGGGCGCAGCACGGCGGATGATCGGCGTCGGCTGGAAACCCTGTTTGTTGTCCACGATCACAACGGTCGCAGGCCTGCTCTCGCTGCTGGTCAGCGAGATCTCAGCAGTGCGCCAGTTTGCGCTATTCTCCTCGGTCTCAGTCTTGGTGACCACACTGCTGATGCTGTTGATCTTGCCAGGTGTCGCGGACACGCTCTCAGCAAAAGCCATGGCCTTCAGCAAGCTTCGCTGGTCGGGCATGCCTACCCTTTCTTCGTTCATTCTCAAGCGGCACTCATCGATCACGATCGTTTGCGTCCTGATCCTGGCGACCTCGACGCTTGGATTGTCGCGTGCGCGAACTTCGGTCGAACTCTTTGACTTACTCAATCCCGATAGCCAAACCAGTTGTGACCACCGCTGGTTCGAGGACAACGTTGTTGGTTTAGTCTCCATCGAAACGATCGTCCGGTTCGGGAAGGCAACGGACGCTCCATTGGTCGACCGACTTCAGATGGTTCGAGCGTTTCAATCGGCGGCCGCTTCGCTCCCCGCAACTCGGGCCACGATGTCGGCGTTGACCTTCTTGCCGCGAGTCTCCAAATCCGGAAGCTTGGGGGCGACCGCGAGACGTGCCCTGCTCGTCAAGCGATTCGGAGACGACCGAGTCCGGTTGGCCGAGTTGGACTTTCTTCGCGAATCTACGGACGAGCAGGCGTGGCGGATCACTTCTCGGATCAACGCCTTTGGCGAGGTTGACTACGAGTCTCACATGTTGGCGATCGAAGCGATCAATGCTCAGGTGCTGTCCAGCCCGAAGGTCGCTGAGGCCCGGGCGGAAGTCACGGTGACCGGAGTTGTCCCGGTGATCGACGCCGCGCAACAGAGGCTATTGAATGACTTGATTGGTAGTTTCTTCACGGCGCTGATCGTGATTGGCATCGTCATCGTGGTCGGGCTGCGGAGCGTGACGCTTGGACTGGCGGCAATGATTCCCAACGTGTTTCCAATTGGCATTCTGTTCGGAATGATGGGCTGGCTGGATCAGCCACTCGACATCGGCGTCATGATGACGGCCAGCGTCGCGCTGGGGATCGCCGTCGACGATACGGTCCATTTTCTTGTGCATTGGCGTCGGCAACAGGCAGCCGGAGTTGATTCGACATCTGCCGTTTACTCCACGATCCGGCACTGCGGTAGAGCGATCACTCAAACCACGGTCGTCTGCGGGCTCGGGCTGCTGGTTTTCGCGCTGAGCGACTTCGGTCCCACCGTTCGTTTCGCGTGGATGATGTTTTTGTTGCTAGTCACCGCTTGGATCGCAGACATGGTTCTGCTTCCGGCACTGCTGACAGGTCCGCTTAAGTGGATTCGCTAGCTTCGCCCAGGGTTCCGATCGACTCGCAACAGGAGCCAATCAGGTCCCGGGAATCGGCTAAACTGCGACTTCTGAAACACCCTACCTCAATCCTGCCATGCCCATGCTTCGCTTGTCCCAACTCTCTGCGCTCTGTTTATTCGCGCCCTGTGTATTCGGCACGACTTCCATCAGCTTGAATCAAGCCGGGGCGCAGACGACCGAGCGAGCCTCGGCCGACGATGCTTCGATCCCTCAAGCCATTTTCGAATATGTGCGGCGGGACGAACCCGACTATAGCTGGGACATCGTGCGCAGCACTCAGAGCAGGGCTGGTGAAGTTCATCAAGTTAAGTTGGTCTCTCAGAAGTGGCACGGCGTGACGTGGGAACATGCGCTATACATCTATGAACCCGAAGTCATTCGTCATCCAACGAAAGTCATGCTGACGATCAATGGTGGACGCACGGGTAAATTGCCAGGCGAAGATCAAATGGCCATCGGTCTGCAGTTGGCCAAGTTGACCGGTGCTCGAATCGCTTCGCTACATCAAGTTCCAAACCAACCCCTTTTTGACGGTCGCTATGAAGACGATGCGATCACCGAAACCTGGCTCAAGTACCTCGAGACCGGGGATGAGAGTTGGCCCTTGCTTTTCCCGATGGTCAAGAGTGCCGTCAAGGCAATGGATGCGATTCAGGAGATAGCTCGACAGCACCGCACGGTCAACGTGGACGGATTCGTGCTTACGGGAGCATCAAAACGCGGATGGACCAGCTGGCTGACGCCAGTCGTCGACGAACGAGTGGTGGGTACCGCGCCAATGGTCATCGACATGCTCAATATGCGGGCGCAGATGCAGTATCAGAAGAAGATGTGGGGTCGCTTCAGCGCTTCGATCGATGACTACACTCGCAAGGGACTGGTAAACTTGGGTGACGAGTCCGACCGGGAACGCCGTTTACGCACCATGATGGACCCATTCACATATCGACAGCGATTGCAGCTTCCCAAGCTGATTGTCCTCGGTGCAAACGATCCGTATTGGTGCACCGATGCCTTGAATCTCTACTGGGACGATCTGCAAGGCAATGACAATCACATCTTGCAGTTGCCCAACTCTGGGCACGGTCTTGAAGGGAATGTCGAGCGAGCCTTGCGATCAATCGCGATGTTCTTCGATTCGGTCGCCGGTGGAAGCCCGTTTCCGGAACTTGATTGGAAATGGGACCAACAAAAACGAATTCTGAACTTGACCGCCAGCCCCATCCCGAGCAGCGTTCGGCTATGGCAAGCCGAGTCGGTCGATCAAGACTTTCGTGACGACCGATTTTCAGATCGCGAGTTGGATCCGCTTGCCCGTTCCACCAATCACTATCAAGCTTTGGTTGATCCAGTCGAAGGTCTTCATCAGGTGTTCTTTGCCGAAGCGCGTTATGAACGAGGAGGCGTTGAGTTTTCCCAAACGACGCAGGTTTATCGCGTCGATTGAATTCGCGCGCAGATCGCATTGCGGACGGCAAATCGAGTGGTGGCTGTCGAGCGATAAGGAACGAGCATTGTTTCCCAAGGTGGATGCCTAGCTTTTCTTGACGACCACCAATCGACCGACGTCGACTTCCAACGTTGAGCGTTCGGCCATCCAATCGCCGCGATCGGTCCCGTTGGAGTCTAGAACTGCTGCAAACGCTGGCGAAATCCGAGTGGCGATCAGAACGCCACCCACCGGGAGTTGCGACAACACGCGACTTTCAAGACTTTCGATCAGATGGTCGTCAAAGAAGGGGGCGTGATAGTAAACGATATCGAATCCATGGTAGTCAAATTCAAGTGCATTCGCATGGAGAAACGCGCATTCGGCAAACACCTTCTTGGCAAGCTCAACATACTCGGGCAGCAGGTCGATCCCGGTGGCCGAAACGCCGAGCAGTCGAACCAACTCGCACTTCGTGCCGATTCCGCATCCAACCTCAAGGAATCGTAGTGCGTCGGGGGCGCGACCGTCTCGTTTGATGAGTGCTCCAACAGCATTGACCAACGGTCCGTTCAGAGCGCGCAGGTACGGATAGGCAATCTCCTGCTTGCCACGATGCTCAAACGAAAGATTGCCGACGGATCGCAGCTGGCGATCATCTAGAATGAAGTCCTCAAGCCGCCGGATGACTTTTTCGTGGAGTTCCACCGCTCGTGCTCCTGTTCGTACTCGCAATCGCCGCGCTCAATCTCATCATCGATCGCCACGAATCCATCCTACCGCAGCAGCCTGAGCACCACCTCGCCTCCTCGTACTCAGCGCAGTGGTAGTCGTACTCAGCGCAGCGGTACTCGTACTCGATCGACCTGTCTGACAAGACAACCGCATGTCGCAACTGTAGGTAGAGCGAACCACAACGCTCGGATCGATAGAGAATCCATGAAGTCCGTGGTTTGAGGTGAGTCGGCTGGGTTTTCCCTGCTGACCAGGCCGTGATCGTCTTCTTGCGAAGCGTCACAATTCAGTTGCCACTGACAC
>JBCCUO010000157.1:0-7400 GCA_039196805.1 Planctomycetota bacterium
CGGTACGATATAGACTGAAGAAAGCGCCCTCGGGACCGCGGACGTCCACCAGTTCAACGTCGACCCAGGCCCCCGTCGCGTCGACGCGGGGGTCGGTGTTTTCGTAACTTGCGAAGGCCCCTGCTGCCACCGAGCCGAAGCCCAGATTCGGAGTGTTTGGGCCCGCACCGCTTTGAGGAAGGACGAAGACATTCGAGCCAGCGTCCGCCCCAAGGAACCCAAACGCCGAGTTATCGGTAACTGTCTGGATGCTTTCGGCACCACCGACCACCAAAATTTCATCGGTCGCAAACTCGGCTTCCAGTTCGTCGCTTGCCAAGTGGAATTCAAAGCCACCATCGGTGTACCCCACGTCAATGTCGCCGTGGCCCCGTTCGTAAAACTGATCGATCCTGAACGCAGCGCGACGCTGCAGCGTGTACACCTCACCGCCGACGAAACCCCGACCAAGCGGATTGCCTTCGCCATCGACGATCGGAGACTCACCGTCGACACCCAGTCCGATCACGCCGCTGCCGATGCCCGTCGAAACCGTCACCGTGTAAGTATCGCCGCTGCCGAACACACCCGTCACCGCCGCACCGGACAAGTCGCCCGACGTTGCCACGACAAAGGCCGACATCGTCACGCCGCTAACTGCTTCGCTGAATGTGACGTCAAACCGCACGTCTTCGGCGTTGGTCGGATTGGCATCGACGCGAATCACCGAAAGGACGCGCGGTGCGGAACCGTTGACGACTGCACCAGAGAAGTCGGCCGATGGCAGGGCCAACGAAACCGCTTCACCATCGACATCGGTAATGTTGCCACCGGCCAGATCCACGGCCGTTGACGTTAATGCGATGCCGTCCAGATCAAGATCGGATTCTTCGACGAAGTAACGGAACGTTAGCGCCGGTCCGCCCGAACCGCGGACGTACTCGGCGACGACCGTTTCGTCGCCGACCTGAAGCGTCACCTCGGGCGTACCGGAAACTTCCACGGACACACCAAAGTGGACCGACAGCTCGATGCCACTACCTGCGGCATACAAGCCTTCGGCTGGCGAAATGACTTGGTTCTCGAAAGTGCCCATTGCATTTTCGAACATCAAGACTTGACCACGCGAATAGCTGGTCACTGCCAGATCGCCGTCGCCGTCACCGTCGAAGTCAGCGATGCGAACGCTGGTCGAGTTGCCGGAGTCCTTGGACAATACTCGCGAGTCAGCAAAGTTGCCGCCTCCAAGGTTTTCCACCCACAATGTGTCCGGACCGTAGGTCACGATGGCGAGGTCCATGTCGCCGTCGCCGTCAATGTCACCCGCGGTGCCCGAGTAAGGATCAATGACTCCGCTGGCCAACACTTCACGCGGCGCGAAGGTCCCGTCGCCGTTGCCCGCGAAGTACGAATAGCCCGCGTCGAAATAGTCCGTCACCAGCAAGTCTGGCGAACCGTCGCCGTTGAGGTCGACAATCTGCTCCAGGAACGGGAGCGAACCGGTATCGGCGGATCGCTTTGCGGCGAACGTCAGGTCGCCGTTGTTGAGGAACCAAACGACCTGGTCATCCCCCTCGGTCGCGGCGACGTCCAACGCCCCGTCACCGTTAAGATCGCCGACCTCGAACGCGAGCGTGCCGTCGATGCCGTCGACCAGCGTTTCAGGAGCGGCAAAGTTACCACCCCCCAAGCCGCGATGCCACACAATCCGGTCGTCGGGCAGATTCGGCGAGTAACCGCCGTTAACAATATCGACGTTGCCATCGCCATCCATGTCGATCGGCACGAACCGGTCGTACGTATCTGCCACGATCGTTTGGATCTCGCCGAAGCTGCCCATGCCGTCGTTGGCAAACCAGCCCATGCGTCCGGTGTAGGCCGTTGTCAAAATGTCCAGGTCGCCGTCGTCGTCGATGTCCACCGGCTCGGCGAACCAAACCAAATCTTCGGTCGCGACCGGCCGCGTGGTAAAGCTGCCGGTGCCGTCGTTCTCGTACCAATTAACCGTGTTGGCGTCGTAACCAACCGCGACGATATCCAGGTCGCCATCGCCGTCCATGTCGACCGGCTCGAGCGACGAAGCCCCAGCCATGTTGTCGCCGACAACGGCGGGAAGATTGAATGGGATGTTCTTAGGAGGAACTATGTCAGCCGGCAGCGTCACCGGCGTTGGTTCGCCAGTCGCGTTCACTTGAAAGTAGAGCGTTGTCACACCACTTTCGCTGTACGTGTCGACGCCCGGATCAAGCGTGCCGTTGCCGTTAGAATCGAGGAAACCGGAGGCGACGATGTCGACTTCGTAGATTCCGGGCGCACTGAAAGCCATTACCGGGTGATCGTGCGAACCTTCGCGAATCCAATACGAATCGGAATCGGTGATGCCGTCGGAGGAAGCCATCCACACGACCGCGCCCGACGCACCGATCGAGTAAAGCGAATAGTGACCTCCTTCAGGGCCACGAACATCGACCAAATCCAATTGAATCCACGGGCTGGTCGCGGTGATCCGTCCCTCCGGATCGTCCGGCGCGTACGCGGCAAAGGTTCCTGGGGTTGTCAGTTCGGCACCAACGCCGATGAAGGGACGTCCTTCGATTGGAATCGCGGGCAGGATGTAGGCTGTGTCGTTGGTGGATCCAATAAACTCGAAACCGGCCGGAATGGTCTCGGCCGAGTTTGGCCCCGCGATGAACAACAACTCTTCGGTATCAAAGGTCTCGCCCAAATCGTCCGCCAGGATGCTCAGATCCCAAGCCCCGTCAACGAAATTGGCTCCCAAGTCCGCATGGTCTTGGGTGTAGAAGTTATCAATCGTTCGCTCGGGCCGGCGATTGAGCGTGTAGACCTCGCCACCCGTGAACCCGACGCCGAGCGTCGAGCCGCTTCCCGTGATTGTCGCTGACGATGGCACATCCAAACGGATCGTTCCGGTGCCGGTGCCGGTGCCGACACTGACCACGTAGACTGCGCCGCTGCCGGCGACCGCCGTGACGACCGCACCGGAAACTCCGTCGCTTGTGACCTCAAAATCGGCAGCATCGACGTCCGCCACCGCTTGATCAAACGTCACTTCAAAATCGACCGTTCGTGCCGCGGTCGGATTGTCGTCGGTTCGCGTGACGGACGACACAAGTGGTGCGACACCATCAATGAACACGTTCGACAAATCAACGGCGGGGATGTCTAAGTCGTCTCCGTTGATCGGATCGCCGACAACGTCGACCAGGGACCCGCCGTTGAGATCAATGCTGGTGCCGATCTCGATGCCGTCCAAATCAGTAACTCCTGCCGGCACCGCATAGCGGAATCTCAAAGCATTGGTCCCGGAGCCACTGACGTAATCCAATTGCGTAGCAGATCCGCCGATCGTCGCGGAGATCGAAGGCACGCCGGTCACGGTCACGGGTGAACCGAAGTGAACTCGGACATCGACGAATTGCCCGGTGTAGTACGTGCCGTTAGCAGGCGAGATCACAGCGGTCGCCGATTCGCCCGTGCGATTCTGGACCGTGATGACCGACGCACCGAAGACCGAAGCGACGACGTCGTGATCCGAATCACCGTCCAAGTCGGCAAGTGCGATCGAATAAACGATCCCGTCTGCTTCCGCGATGACGCGTGCCTCTTGGAATACTCCCGATCCGTCATTGGGAATCCAAGCAATCTCGCCACTGGAAACACTGCCGACCACGATGTCCAAGTTGCCATCAAGGTCCACATCGTCGGCGATCACTCGGTAGGGGCCTGTGACCGAAGTCGTCAGGACGCGTTGTGCGCCGAAGTTTTCCTCGCCATCGTTTTCATAGAGAGCCACTTTGTTGTCATTGGATGTAGACACCACATCCATATCACCGTCGCCGTCAAAGTCGGCGGCGATGGCGCTGAAAGCGCCCGCTAGATCCGTGGAAATCACCACGGGCTCGGCAAAACTGCCCGCCCCGTCATTCTCCGACCACATGACCGAGCTAGTTGGGAAGTTCGCCGCGACGGCGTCTTGGTCACCATCGCCGTCCACGTCGGCGAAGCTCAGGCCGAAGGTGAACGGAGTGTCGATCGGAATCGCAACGCCTGTGGTGTCGAAAGCACCGTTACCGTCGTTCGAGTGCCATAGGATGCGTCCCTGTTCCATCGTGTTGGTCACCGCGTCCAAGGTGCCGTTGCCATCCACGTCAACCAGATGGACTTCCAAGGTGGCCGGCCCCGCACCGGCGGCATCCAGGATCGCGTTTCGCGCACCGAATCCGCTCGACCCTTGGTTTTCGTACCAAGCGAATCCGACACCGGATTCGGCGACCAGCACGTCCAGATCACCGTCGCCATCGATATCGCCAGCGACCGCGCCTTCTGAGCCAACGGCCGCAACCTGAACCGCCGCACCGAACTGCCCATCGGCAAACGGGAGATACGCGATGGTGCCGAAGGACGGTACCAGCAAGTCCTGATCGCCGTCGCCGTCCATGTCGGCGAGTTCGGCTCCGGTCGGTCCGAAGGGAACGGTAGAAACCACTTCGGGCAATGCGAAGGGCACGACGCCGGAGGGCACTGGCGAATCGTTGCGCTGGATCGTCACCGTTGCTGTGGAGAGGGCGCCCAGCAACCCATCGGTGACTCCCTCGTTCGTACGCAAGTAGCCGTCAATGCTTGCGGGCATGCCACCGGAAAGGCCAATCGTGAATGACTCGTCGGATTCTTCGATGGAATCATCCAAAATTGGAATTGAGATCGTCTTGACGGTCTCGCCATCGGCGAACTCGACGGTGCCGCTAGCTGCGGTGTAGTCGATCGAATCTGCCGTGCCATCAGCTGTCGCGTAGGCGGCGGAGATGGCCCCATCGCTGCCACCGGTGCGGATCACGTCGATCGACGCCATGCCCGCATCTTCATGTACCGTGTAGCTCGATGCATCAAAGTGTATCCGTCCTACGCTCTCAATGGAGAAAACCAGCGTAGTGGGATCGCTCTGACGGAAGTCTTCTAGATTCGGAGTGGGCAATCCGTCATCGCCGAAATAGGCCGAGAGAGTCAGATCGACCTCGTAGCGTCCCGGTTGGGTGAAACCGAAGTTGTAATGCGAGTGACTACCAGCCGAGACCCAAAGTGCATCATCGCTGGAGATACCGTCGGTCACATCCAAGCCTGCATCGTTTGCATTGGCGACGCCATCGTCGTGGGTGGCCATCATGACGAACACCTCGCCAAATGGACGGAATCCCCAGACCGAAAAGTCTCCGTTGCCGACCGTACCGTCAGGATTAGTGTGCCGCACGTCGGACAATGTCGCCTTGGCCCAACGGCCCGGAACGCCACCCACGCGATCTTTGGACTCCGCAGCCGCATCGTAGCGGTCAACGCTATCTTCTAGCCCATAACCCGCGACACCCAAGAACAGAAGATCTGAGTCTTGGTTTGCCGGAAGCAGATGAAACGGCTCCCCCGCCTCCACACCTAGGAAGTCAAACGCGTCATCATCCGGGCGATTCGCGCTCGCCGCCGACCCGACATACAGAACGGCTTCTTCGTTTGTGTATTGGACCTCCTCGGTTCCCTCGTCAGCGAGCGGGCCGAGTCGCCATTCGCCCGACTCATACTGAAGGTTAAGGTCGACGTGTTGATCCGTTAAGAAATGATCAAGCTCAGCTGCCAGCAGCTGCCGACGCTCAAGCTGCTCGACGCCAGAAAAGCGACGTGCTGTTGAATCAGAAGCCCTTTTCTTCACGGACCGAAACGCACGTTTCCAACGACCAACACGGGAAACACTCATCAGGCGGAAACTCCACAGGGAGGGACGGCAGGCAGTAGTCCAAAGGGATCACAAGTTGCAATTGAGTTGCAGATGTTATCGTGGTACATGTGCAGGAACAACTGGACAAGTCGCCGTGACCGGCAAAGTTAACATGGCCAGTTTGTTTTGACGCCAACGCAGTCTGCGAGCACGCGGGTAACACAGCGTGTAGAAGAACCCGCAGGCTGCTGCCAAGCAGCTGAGGAGGAAGGGCTGGCAGAACTGTCGTGTACGTGGTCGAGCCACGTAGCCAGATCACTGGATCGATTGTGCCAGTGCTTCTTCGACCGTCAGATTCCAGGCTGGGAATGGATCATCGAACCGCGACCAAGCTTCCGGGCCGAGCGTCATCTCTTGATCGGTCAACAGACAACTCTGAAGCGAATCGTAGAGATCGAGTTCGTCCATCCCGATGCCGATGAAGACCAACTCCTGACGACAGTCGCCGACTTCATCGTGCCATTTCTTTTCGAGATCGGCTTGGAATGACTCGGCCTCGGGCCAATGCTCTTTCGGCACCGCGGCCCACCAGAAGCCGCCAAAGTCGAGCCGAGCCACGCGGCCCGCCTGTGACCAAACACCGATCTTGTCCAGCCGGTTGGCCAGCCAGAAGAAACCCTTGCTTCGTAACACTCCATTCCAATCGTGGCTCAATCGATCAAAAAACCGCTGCGGGTGAAAGGGACGACGCGAGCGATAAACAAAGCTGTTGACGCCATACTCCTCAACTTCGCTGGCTCCGTCGCCGCGAAGTGTCAGTTGCCAACCCTTGCTCTGTTTGGCAACTTCAAAATCGAACCGCCCGGTGCCCATGATTCGCGATGGTTCGACTTTGCCGAACGAGGAGCGTAGTTTCAGTGCGTGCGGATTGAGTTGTTCAATGAACGCTTCAATCGATCCCACGGTCTCATCGTCGACGAGATCCGTCTTGTTCAAGAGGATCACGTCAGCGAACTCGACTTGCTCGGTCAGCAAGTCCGCAACCGTGCGAGGGTCATCCTCATCAGCCGCCTGCCCGACACTCTGCAGATCCTTCCCCAGCCGGAGGTCGTCAAGAAAGTTGGCAGCGTCCACCACAGTGACCATGGTGTCCAGCTCGGCCACTTCCGAGAGGGCGATCCCATCTCCGATCGCAAACGTGAATGTGTCTGCAACCGGAGCGGGCTCTGAGATACCGGTTGATTCGATCAGCAGGTAGTCGAAACGGCCCTCCTTGGCCAAGTTCGCTACCTCCAGCAGCAGGTCTTCCCGCAGGGTGCAGCAAATGCATCCGTTCGTCATCTCAACCAGCTTTTCGTCAGTGCGGCTCAAGGCGGCATCACCGCCCGCCACCAGCTGAGAATCAATATTCACCTCGCTCATGTCGTTGACGATCACCGCGACACGTATGCCGGAGCGATTGGTCAAAACGTGATTCAAGAGCGTGGTCTTGCCGGCGCCCAAGAACCCTGACAAGACGGTGACGGGAAGCTTCTTCATCATGCTCTCGTTCCGATGTGGTTTGGCCTAAGTTTTTGAGACGGCGGCTGCTCGTGGTCATGCCAGCTTCGGCGGCTTAGAAATCGCCAAGCGCCCGCTTGCCGATCGGGGCGAACAAACGGCCGCAACCAAGACTCAACGCACTTCCGGCGGTAGGCGA
>JBCCUO010000158.1:0-7386 GCA_039196805.1 Planctomycetota bacterium
CGGAGAGATACATGTTAAAAGCCCTGGCCCTCAGAGGCCGACTCTCCATGAGGGCCCTGAGGGAGAGTGTCATTCAGATTGCCGCGATTTGCGACGCAAGCCCTTTCCTTTGAACGAAGTGCGCAACTTCAAAATGCGTCCGCGAGGGATCCTCATCTGGCGGCCGACAGCCTCTTCTTCGCTGACCGCTGACCGCTGACCGCCCAAAAATCTAAACCTCTTCGGTGTCGTCGTGGCGACTGCGAGCTTGCAGATACAGCTTGATCGGGACTTCGCCAAAGGGCATGTGGTCCCTGAGCACGTTCAACAGGTAACGCTTGTAGTCATTGCCAAATGCCTTGGGATCGTTGCACATCAACACGATCGTCGGAGGCTCGGTCGAGACCTGCGTGGCGTAGTAGATTTTGGGGCGACGGTTTTGGTGCATTGGCGGCGGGTGCGCCTCGGTCGCTGCCTTGATCACTCTGTTGAGCGGACCGGTGCCGAAACGGCTTCTCGCCTGTTTGAACAGCATCGTTGCGTGGTTCAGTAGCGCTTTGACATTCTTGCCGGTCTGGCCGGTGATGAACGCGATCGGCGCGTAGGCCAGAGTCGGGAACTGACCGCGGAGGTAGCGCACCCAGCGATCGGTGGGCACGGTTCCGTGTAGTTTGTCCCATTTATTGATGACAAAGATGCATGGCTTGTGATGCTCCATCACATAGCCGACCAGTTGTTTGTCGACTTTGCTGGCTGTCTCTGACGCGTCGAAGAACATCAAGACCACGTCCGCGCGGCGAATGCTCCGCTGGGCTCGGTGCGTGCCGTACCACTCAAGGTCAGTGCGGACACTTTTTCGCTTGCGGAGTCCTGGTGTGTCGATTGCCGTGAAACTCTGGCCGTCCAACTCAAAAACCACGTCGACACTGTCACGCGTGGTCCCAGGGACCTCGCTGACGATCATTCTGTCCGCCTTGGCAAGCGTGTTGACAAAGGTGCTTTTGCCTACATTGCGACGGCCCACGATCGTCAGCTTCATCTGCGGAACGTCCGCGTCGTCGCCGGAGTGTTCGGGGAGCCGATCGTGGATCAGCTGCAACAGATCGTTCCGATTGCGATTTTGAGTGGTGCTGACATTGATCAATCGACCGCGACCCAAGTGATGGAACTCGTCGGCCAACTGATCTTGATGGCCTTGGTCCGACTTGTTGGCGACCAAGATGATGGGCAAGTCCAAGCCACGCAGCCGCTCGGCGACCAATTCGTCCAAGGGCATCCGGCCTGTTTGGACATCGACGACAAAGAGAATCACGTCGGCCGAATGGATCGCCGTCTCGATTTGGTTGCGAACATCCGCCGTCAAGTCATCGGGATCCTCGATCCCCATTCCGCCCGTATCGACCAGTTCGAAGTACTTGTCTTCGACTTCGATCAAAGTCGTCATGCGGTCCCGTGTGACGCCTTCATAGTCGTCGACGATTGCAAGTCGACGTCCGGCCAGCCAATTGAACAGACTGCTTTTGCCGACGTTGGGACGTCCGACGATGGCAACTTGTGGGACAGGCATGGAAACAGCAAACGGATCTTGATTCAGTGGTCCCCCGGACGGGGCGTTCGCAAAAGCCACGCCGTCCGATGACGGTCGGGCGAATCGGAGAGGTTAGCTGCTGGCAGGCGATTCCGTTAGCCATCGCTCGGCTCCATCCGCTGGAAACCGTATATTGTTCGGGAAACCGACCAGCGTCAGCGATGGAAGCCCATGCGTGGCAAGCTGTTTCACGCGGGTCGGCCGGACAGACACCTTTCAGCTGCAGAGTCGAGGGTCGTCGGATCAAGGAACTGGCTGGACCAGGCTATCTCACCATGCATGCCGAAGAAATACTACGAACCGCTTCGGCACTGGCGGAGCATCTTAGGCGTAGCGGCGTCGCGCATTTGCCCGCAGCCCAGACGAACGGCGTCCAGCGATGGGTCGACCGGTTCGAGGCGGGCGAACAGGGCGCACGTGAGCCAGAGGCGTCACCCGCGGTGGCAAAGCCTTCGACCCAAGCGATCGCGTCGTCGGCTAGTCGTCCTCGTTCCCGCCCCGTGCCTGCGGTCAAGTCAGATCGAAAGCACTACGAAACCAGCCCGTTGTCTTTGGTGGATCGCCAGCGCGAGTTGGGGGTTTTGGCCGACGAGGTAGCGGGCTGCACTCGCTGCGAGGTCCTAGCATCGCGGCGCAAGCAAACCGTGTTTGGCGTGGGTAACCCGGAAGCACGGTTCCTGTTTGTCGGCGAGGCGCCCGGGGCGGACGAGGATCGGTTGGGCGAGCCCTTTGTGGGCAAAGCCGGGCAGTTGCTGACCAAGATGATTCAGGCCTGCACGCTTTCTCGCGAAGAGGTCTACATCATGAACACGATCAAGTGCCGACCGCCGGGCAATCGAAATCCTGAGCCGGAGGAGATGCAAAACTGTCGAGGTTTTTTTGACCGCCAACTGGAATTGATCCAACCGGAGTACATCGTCTGTCTGGGTGCGATCAGCATGCAGGCAATGCTAGCAACGAAGTTGTCGGTTGGTCGGATGCGAGGAAAGCTGCACGAATACCGAGGAAGTAAGGTCTTGGTGACGTATCACCCGGCCTACTTGTTGCGTAATCCTGACGCCAAGAAAGCGGCTTGGGAGGACCTGCAACTGATGCTTCGCGACGCGGGCATTCAGGTCGGACGTTGACTTTCTCTCTTGACCGGATTTTGCAGATGGGAACAATTCTGGTCCCGCAGCTAAGGAATGGCTGCACGCGGCGAGTGGATTCGCCGTGAAACTTGCTCACACGCGAGCGGCATGGAGGCCAAGATGCGTCACGCGATCGATTTCTCTCGTTCGATCCTCCCGCTTCACCTGGGACCACAGGACTGCGTTCCTTCGTCGGACAACCATGATGGGGCGCTCGCCGAGGCAGTTCGTCAGCATGACAATGGGCTTTTGTCGCTGCGTCAGATTTTGCCTCAGGCTCGTTTCTTCTGTGGAGACGACGTTCGGTTCTATGATCTCAAGAATTCGGACGACGTTCGCGAAGACACGAATCAGATTCGTCAAAGCTTGTTGGTCTACCGCTTGGGCATTGACGATCCCGAAGATGTGATTGCCGAAGCGTTGGCTCATGGCGCCGCCGGGATCTTGACCGAGCAAGCGCTCCCCTGCCCGTTGCCGCAGTGCATTGTTGCCGATGTGGATCAGGCGGCGGCAGCGATTCGCTGCCAACAACTTGATCGTCCCGATCGAAGGCTGCTGACCATCGGAGTGGTTGGTGGAGATGGGAAGACTTCGACGGCGTTGCTGATCGGTCAGTTGCTGCGAGACTGCGGTGTTCGCAGCGGCTACCAAACCGATCTTGGATCATGCGATGGGATCGTTCAGGTCAGCCAAGACGTCTCTGCCGCCAGCGGAGAATCGCTGGTTCGTTGGTTGGACGAAGTGTGTGATTGCGAGTCGGAAGCGGCGATCATCGAGTTGACCAGCCACGACGTGCGACTTGGTCACTACGACGCGATCGAGTTTGACCTGCTGATCATCACCGGAGCGGCTAGTAGCCAGCAAGATTTTGGGCCGTGCGAGCTTCAATGTGCCCTGGAACGGCTGGCGTCGGGTGGTGTCGTGGTCGTGTCCGCAGATGACAACGAAGCAAAACGAGCGGTCATCGACTCGGGAGTTCGTCGCGTCGAGTACGGGCTCACACGACAGGCGGACGTGACCGCCAAGATCGTTGAGAATGACTGCGGCATGATGACGTTGATGCTGCAGCACGATGACACCAGCGCCTTCATGGAGACGCCTTTGTGCGGGCACGCGATGGCTGCCAACGTCTTGGCCGCGGCAACCGTTGGTATTCTGGTAGGCGAACCGTTGCACCGAGTCGCTGACTCTCTGGGCAAGCTGCGTCAGATTCCTGGTCGGGGACAGAGACTGTCGACGATCGACCACGCGGAAGTCGTGATCGACGCCGCCGGTTCGACCTCACGGGCCCGACGCGCCATTGAAGATGCCAAGGCGGGGATGGCTAAGACTCGGCATTTCGGTCGCAAGGGGCGCCTGTGGTGTTTGCTGGCCCTGGACGATTCAAGCGATCCTGACGAGCTGGCCGGTTTGGGCAGCCTTTTGGAACGCCACGGCGATCACGCCGTGCTCAGTTGCCGGCGCGAACTGAAGCCGGGCTTCCTAAAGGCGGCACACGGTGTTCTGGACGGAGCCCAAGACTGCGCGTCGTTGCGATTGGTGGCCGACCTGGAACGTGCGGTTCGCTGGACCGTCCGAAGCGCATCAGCCAACGACACGATTCTGATCATGGGCAATTTGGCGAATCGTACGCCGCACGCTCAGCGAACTCTCATTCAAGAGTTGGAGCAATGGGTTGCATCCGAGCAGAAGTCCATGAAGCGTACCGGAGCAAATGCACAACCGACGTTGACGCCTGGTTCAACCGACACGGCCCAGCAGCCCGTGAAATTAAGGATTGTTGGCTAGGTCTAGCTCGCGGAGTGGCGGGCGGGATGTCGGCAGACCGCTCCCTCCAAGGTTCCGAACCGCATCAGCGGCGAAGCGAATCGATCGGCCAAAGCGTAGCGGAAGCCGCCAAGGCTTTCGAAAGTGCGACCCGTCAGCGTCAGGCCACCCGTTGAGCGCCGAAACGATACGCGAGTTCGGCTAAGGTTCCGGCGCAACACCCGACTAGGGGCTGACGACTTCCAGCAGCTCGATCGCGGGTTCGCCATCGCAGTAAATCAAGGCGGTGCGACCGTAGATCGTTCCGCCGACGCGGACGTGAAGCAGTTCGCCAAGCTTGGGTCCTACCGTCAGTTTCCAGAGCCCGCACAGTTGCACTTCGCGAAGTACGTTGTGTTCAATCAGCACGCGGCCCAGCGGAATCTGTTGGCTTTCGATTCGCCGCCACACTTCGGGCGCCAGGGCTTGGATGTCCAGTCGAACGATCCCGTACTGCACGACCCGTCCGGAGTGTTGGCCGCTCAAGGTGATCTCGCGGCTGTACCATCGATGGGAGCCGTGGCCGTCGCTCAGGCGGCAGCGATGAACCGTGACGTCCACGGGTTGTCCCAAGTAGGCTTCGACCGTCTCGGTCATGTGGCCATGATGGTCCAGCATCTTGTCGTATGGAAACGGAACTCGCTCCGTCGCTTCGAATTCCGCCAGCTTCGAAGTAGCAGCTGGATCCGAATAGAACTCACCCAACAGTTCCGGCAAGCTGACTTGCACGCACCCGGAGGAGCGGTCATCGTCGGACGAAACGTATGGTCGCGATTCCGACATCAGCTCAACTGCGGCAGCCCAATATTGATCACCGTCGGCGAGGGCACTTCCGGTCGTTCCAGTACGGTGTCGACCAGGAAATAGAACAGCCGGCGAAGGGGTTCGGGCTCCAAGTCGTCGGCGACCTGCTCGGCGCGGGCTTGGTGCTTGTCGACCAACTGCATCGCCATCTCGAAGATGCCCAACTTGTGGTACAGCCGACGGACATCAGCAACACGCTGCACCTCGGTCAGTTCGCAGTCGTCACTGACCAGGTCGAGCAGTCGTTGTCGATCGTCGGGATTGGCAGCTTCCAAGGCCAAGGCCCAAAGCACGGTGGGCCTGCCGCCCAAAACGTCTCCGCCCGCTTCAAGCTTGTTCGCATCGTCGCCGTTCCAGTCGTCGATGTCGTTCAGAATCTGAAAGGCGACTCCCATATTGCGACTGAACTTTCGAATCGCATCGACATACGGCGTGTGATCTCCGGCCAGCCGAATGCCGCTGAAGAGGGCAGCTTCGAACGCCGGTGACGTCTTCAGGGCGTACACCTTCAAAGCATCAAGTGGCGACAATTGTCGATCGGTACCGTCCCGCCAAAGTAGTTCCGCCCCTTGGCCTTCCGCCAACCGCGTGTGGGCTTGCGCCAGTGCATCCAGCACGTCGACTCGCGCAGCCGGGTCGACCGGATCGTCCTTGGTCGATTGACTGACCAAACGGTATCCCATGCCGATCAGATAATCGCCCACGTTAATCGCCGAGGGCACTCCGAAGCGGCGGTGCACAGCAGGCTGCCCGTACCGATAAGCGTCGTCGTCCTCGATGTCGTCGTGCACCAAGCTGGCTTTGTGGAACGTCTCGATGCTCATCGCTGCACGCCGGACCGATTCCGGAATGGCCGCCAATGCGTCGCTTCCCTGGTGCGCGGTTCCATGGCCTCCCGTCATCGCGTCGTACGCTGCCAGGGTGATGAACGGCCGTGAATGCTTGCCCCCACGACGCATGAAGTCGTAGGCAATCCATTCGGTTGCGGCGACCGCATCCATGTCGCGGACCGACTCGATCGTGACCGGATCGTCATGGAGCGGTCCTTTGCTGCGAATTCGAGGTGCCAGGCGGTCCAGCGACTCGGGCAAAAACAAGTCTCCCGCTTCCCGCATCAGATGCACGTAAGTCCGTGTTGTCTGCTGTGCGGGTCGATAGGGTGTTCGGATCATCTGATCGACCCAAGATTCATCCACCTTGGTGTTTCGACAATCACTGCTCAACAGCGGCACGGCCATGCAGGGAATTCCGGCGAGCAAGACCTTGTCGATCGCCTTTTCCAAGACGTTGAGGCACGCGACGCCCACGACTGCGTCGACGTAACCGCCCACGATGATCTTCATCACGACCGGTGAACCTTCGGCAACCAGCACGCGGTAACCCATGTCTTCGGCGATCGACCGAAAATCAGCGATGCTGCACGCGCCGCACTCTTTGCAGTTCATTCCAAACTGGTCGTAGTCCGCCGGGCAGCCCTCGGCGTGCTTCAGACAGTGAGGCAGCAAGAACAACCTTCGCTCGGGCGGCACCGCGGCGAGCGAATCCTCCCAGAACGCGCTGCTGATCATCACCATTGTCCAGCCCAGGTACGACTCAGGTAGATCCGCCTCTTCCAGCATGCGGCGAGCCACCTGTTCCATCTGATCTTTGGTCAGCGGCAGTTCGCGATCGAGTCGCGAAGCGACGTCGCGGCATCGATCACGGAGGCTCTCGCGCATTTCAAGCGTCGCAGGCACCTCTTTCAGGTGGCTGGTCTTGCGTCGTCGTCGACGGCCGGGCGAAGCCGTCGGCGTCGTGACTGCGGCAGCCATCTCCGACGCGGTGCTGGCCGCGGCGGACGCCGAATCGGGGTTTTGCGGGAGCGTGTTGCCAGTCGGGGTGGGAGTCAGTCCGGTCGACAAACCAGTTACCTCGGTGCTTTCTCAGTCAGTGGTGGCAGTCGATGGGGAGGCTGTCCCAAGATCATCCCGTGGGGAAGCTCTCAGAACACGGCTGCAGGTGGGCGTCGTCGCTTGGTCAGTGATCGGTATGGGTTCGATCCCGCTCAGTTACATCTTGAATGGCCAAAAACCGCCCCAG
>JBCCUO010000159.1:0-7373 GCA_039196805.1 Planctomycetota bacterium
CCGAATCTTGTCGACATGCGGCGCGACCGACGCAGCCAATTTGAAGTTCTCTTGCAAATCGACCGCCAGGTTGGCTGTCGTCTGTTGACGAATCTCAGCTAGAGCCTGCGCGTCTTTGTCGCTATCGACGGCAATTCGAACCACTCCGGCTCCCCGCTCGCGCAACGCCTCGGCCTGCTGCACCGTCGCATCGACATCCTGAGTTTTCGTCGCCGTCATGCTCTGGACAGCGATCGGCTCCTGGTCGCCAACGGCGATGTTGCCAATGGGGATACGACGGGTCGGATTACGAGTGATCGGCATGACGCGGTCGGTTGGCTGGCTTGCGGGTTTCAGGTTGAAACGATCGAGAGGCTACTGGAGGCTACTCGGATTCAGGGCTACGCGTATTCACGCTTCGCCTCTTGGTACAGTTTACTGATCTCGTCTAGGTCGGCATCGGAAGCAGGCATTTTCGGCTTCATCGACCTAAGCGTGTCCAGGACAATTCCCGCAACCGCCGCATCCCGATACCATTTGTGATCCGCCGGAATCACGAACCAGGGCGCCGACTTGGGACTGCATTTCTTCAGCACGTCTTGATACGCCCTACGGTAATCATCCCATTTGGCCCGAGCAGCATAGTCACCTGCGTTCAGCTTCCAATGCTTTTCTGGATTGGCAAGCCGTTTCCCAAATCGCTCCAACTGCTCTTGGGGGCTGATGTGGAGATAGAACTTGAGGATTCGAGTCCCTGATTCGACGAGTGACTTTTCAAACGCGTTGATGATCTCGTAGCGTTTTCTCCAAACCTTGCTTGGCACCAAGTCTTCCACGCGAACGACCAAAACGTCTTCGTAGTGGGATCGATTGAAGATCGAAATCTTGCCTCGGCCCGGCGTGCACTTGTGGACCCGCCACAAGAAGTCATGAGCCGCTTCTTCTTTGGACGGTACCTTGAAAGGATACGTTCGGCAGCCTTGCGGGTTCATCTGGCCCAAGACTTTGCGGATCAGACCATCCTTGCCAGCCGCGTCGGGAGCTTGAAGGACAACCAGCAACGACTGTTTGTGTTCGACATAGAGACGGTACTGAAGTTCCTGGAGCCGCGGAATCGTTTCCGCTACATACGCCTTCGCAGCCTCTTTGTCGTCAAAGGGTCCCGATTGATCAGTCTTGACGCTTGCCAACCGGATTGAGCTGTCCGGGTCAACGCGATGAGCCTTGACGAAGTCGAATGCCATCAAACCGTATCACAAAGTCGGTCGATCATATCGGGAAACGCTGCGCGAACCCGTGTCCAATTCGGAATCGCTGCGGCGCCATTGGGATCATCGCGGTACATCTCGCCAGCTGTCGTCACACACTGAGCAAACGCTTCCACCGCCGCTTCCTCGGCATGACGATCGAATTGGATGTCGTTGACGACCGCGTCGGCGGAATACTGTCGAATGCAATCTTGAGCCATTCGCAGGTAGGACGCACGAAGGCTCACGAACGTGGAATGGCTCAGCACGATCCCCTGACTGGCTAGCGTGCGGTAGACGGTCGTCAAAATGTCGATCGCCATCTTCATCAGACCACGTTCTTTCTCGTTGATGGCCAGCTGCTGGTGCTTTTGTTCGTACAACCGACACAAATCGACTTGGCAAACTCGCTTCAGCGACGTGTTTCGAAAGACCTCGGCAAGCGTCCCCACTTCCAGGCCCCAATCACTTGGCACGCGGTTGGTTCGCGCCAGATTTCGCGTCATCGAAAACTCACCCGAGAGCGGATAGCGAAAGTTGGCCAGGAACTGCACGAACCGGCTGGCGGGGATCATCTGCAGCAGGGCACGCAGCAGCGGTGACACCAACAGTCGCACGACACGCCCATGCATTCGGTCGGTCACGCGAGCGTAATATGCCTTGCAGAATTCAAAGTCCAAACCTGGATGCACCATGGGCAGGCACAATCGAGCCAGCAATAGCCGGTCGTAGTCAACGATGTCGCAATCATGCAGCACAAAGGTCTCGATGTTCGGGGTACCGAGCAGGTACCCCAGTGCGGTCCACACGCTGCGGCCTTTCCCAGGCGTGGAGACCGCGATGCCCTCGTCGATCAACTCCTGGTAGATCGCCTGAACGTTGGGCCCGTCCGTCCACAAGACCTTCGCTCGGTCACCCAGACAAGCAATCTTCGAAACGGTTTCATCGTAGTCCGACTGCTCGGGAGCAACGCCGAGGCTGACGACGATCTTTTCAATGTAATCGGCCTGCGTCAGGTGCTGGACGATCGAGGAAAACGCATCCGCCCGCATGTCCGATGCCGTCACCGGAAGGATGAGCCCAATTTTGTTCTGCACGACCGAACGGTGGAGCAGCGTTTCCAGCTGTTCCAAGTTGGCGGTGTGAAGGTCGTGAACGGTCGTAACGAGTTCGTGTTGGTAGAAGTCAGGCATGTAGCAAAGAGCAAATCAATAGGATTCCCGGCCCAACCCTGTTGGCACGGCTACTCCACCGCGTCCCTCCTCAGGGCTGACTCTCCGACGTAGAAGATCGTACCAGCCGCAGCCAATTTTGTAGACGCCCCGCCGATTCGGCAGATTAGCCAAACAAACCGAGATCACTGGAAGGACGGGGACTACCGGAGGAATTAGGACTAAAGGTCGATCGTTTCGTCGTCCTCGTCGTCATCCTCGGTCAGCGTTTCGCCTGCCTTTTGATCGCGAAGCTGCTGCATCGTTTCCAGAATGGCCTCTGCCTGATGGCTGACGGCCGCCTTCGGATCACTCTGACCTAGTGCCTCTCTGGCCCGAGCTTGATGCTGGTCGATTTCATCCCAGCAGATCTCCCAAGACTGCTGTGCGGCCGCGTCCCGCAAGGCATCCACGGTCGCGCCCAGTCGCTCGCAGAGCTGAAGCGTGGCCGCCCCGCTGTATCGCCGATACGGTCCCTTGCCTCCTGAGAATCCAGAACGTTTGGGGGAATCGACGCTGGAAGGACTGGTCATGAACTGAATCAACGCGACAGCGCCTGCGATCATCCCCAGGACGCCGGATACAACGGCCATCCCAAGCGTGTTGGCCTCGTAGAGCGAAGCGGCGAACAAACCGATTGAAACCAAGAAACAGACGACTGACGTCCCGACCAATACGGGAGAAACTGGCGACGCCGTCGCCGACTTTGCGGCTCTTGCCTGCGGCTGCGACGACAAGTCGTCTGTCACGCGAACTATGACCACCGTCGAATTGTCGGGACCTCCACGCAGATTCGCCAGATCCACCAACACGCGAGCCGCTTTTGTCTCCGGCAGGCAATCGACCAAGACCGCGATTTCCGTATCGTCAACCTCACCTGTCAGTCCGTCACTACAAAGTAGAAACACGTCCCCCTTGCGTATCGCGTGCGGCCCTTCGACATCAACTGCCACCTCCGCATTGGGGCCCAGCGATCGAGTGATCACATTCTTGGGGATTGATTTGCCAAGCACACTGTCCGGATGAACTTGTCCGCTGGCTTGCATCTCCCAAACCAACGAGTGATCAAATGTCAGCTGCTCGAACGTCCCACTACGGAGTCGGTAAACCCTGGAGTCGCCCACATGCGCGATGACGGCCCCCTCAGGCAAGATCGCCAGTGCGCTGGCAGTCGTGCCCATGTTGTGGAACTCTGGGTTCTGCTGGCCGCGGCGATGAATCTCAGAATTCGCCTCGATCACCGCTTTGCGCAATGCATCCACCGGATCCTCGTCGTCCGAGCGAAAGTACTGCATCGCGATCCGTTCGGTCGCCATCTTGCTGGCTAGTTCGCCAGCGGCATGAGCCCCCATGCCGTCCGCAACGACAAACAGATGGCCACGTTGATGAAACCGAGCTTCGCTGTCGGCGTGCAAGCAGGCATAGGAATCCTGGTTGTTGGCGCGCCGCATCCCGACGTCCGTCAGGTTGGCGAAACTGATCCCGGGATTCCAGCCGTTAGACACCGTCGACAAGCTCTTCTTCAGATAGTGGGGCAGATAGCGAGACCGGCGCAGCGTCAGTGCGGTGGTCGAACTCCCCTTCGATAGTGACATCATTGTATGAAGCCCCGATGCAGATACCTACCCGGCAAGTCAGAAACCGGAACTGGGACAGCACTCCGATGCCGGACCGATCCGATTCAGGTTCGTCACAACGCATCACGCTTTCAGACCCACCCGATTTTCGCCTGCGATCGCCCGACCCATCATGGAAACGGACTTCTTTCGCCTAACGCGCGGGACCTGTTTGCGGGCGTTCAATCCGCGGCGGCGGCGATACCCTACCAGATCAGATAGGCGCGCGTGAGAAAGTCGCGTCAAAGCAATACGCGAAAAAGCAGGTCGATGCCCGCAGAGACGTCGGATTGCCGGGTCGGCTGATTCAAACGGACGGTTCAGGCAGGACCCCGTACCGGGTCCGACTCGTGCGGAACGGCCAATTCAGTCCAGACCGTAGTGTTCGACATCGGGCCAGTAGACGTCCTCGAATGCGTCTTCCTCGTGGAAGTCGGGACTGTTGTCCAAGTCATGGCACTCCATGCACTTCTCACGAGCCCGATCCAAAGGCAGCTTCATCGCCTCGCGAAGCTCGTCCCGACGCTCCTTAGCCACCTGAGCATTCTTGCGTTCGGCCGCGGCGTGCTCCGCCCCCGGTCCATGGCAGTTTTCACAACCGTTGCCCGTCAAATGATTCGACGCTTTCAGGTCCAGGTACCCACTGGCGTAGGGATAGTAGTTCTGTGGATTCCAGCCGGTCACGTGACAGCTCAAACACTCCGGATCAAAGTGGCGTGCCACATCGCCCCGCTCCTCTTTCGGCTCCACGATGCTTTCAGTGGCGTCCGCGTGATAGGAACCCTCCCATACATCCATCGCCGATGTGTGACACTCGCCGCAAACCTTGGTTCCGGCAAACTTGCGGCCGCTGGGATGTGGGATGGGTGACAGCCCCAAGCCGCTTAGCCCCACGTCCTTCAACTGCTCCTGATAGTCGGCCATCAAGCGACGCATCTCCGGTGCATCCTTGAACTCGTGCGTCAAAGGCACTCGCGCGTACTTCAGCGGTTCGCCGGGCGATAACGCCACCAGTCCCGCATACATCCCTTTGTTGCCAGGCAGGATCATCTTGCACGGACTGCCCTCGATCTCCATTGCTTGAAATGTCGGTTCGCCATAGCCACCAGCAACCACGATCAAGTCGAACCCAGGCACTTCACGCATCAACTGCTGGCCCGCTTCCTCGCTGCCAAAGTAGGTGAGCACTTTGAAGTCGGGATTCTCCGGTGCAATCTTGGTCAACACGTCCTTTGCGGATTGAACCGGGTCATTGACTTGCATGTCGTCGCCGGGAGCCGTCTCCAACTTCTTGGGATCCAAAATCGAAGTCACAGCGACCGAGTAGTCGCCTTCACGAATCATTCGGTACGACGGCATGAATGACGAGTCGTACAGGACGACATTGGCGGAGGCATACACCCCTTCGCCCGGTTTCTCCTCATAGGCCTCCTCCAGCAGTGGCTCTAACGCCAACCGCAGATCATCCGGCCCGAAGCCAACCGAAACGTACTTCATTTCCTTGAGCGCTTCCAACGTGCGATGGAACTTGATCTCCGACTGCCGACCAAATCGCCGAACCTGATTTCCCGCATCGATCGGGAACAACTTCCAACCCCGATCTCGGAGCTGTTTGATGAAGGTGAAGCGCCGCGCCATCCCGCCCTTCTGTCGTTCCAATCCGGTACAGCCGCAAGGCTCGATGTATCCGTTTTGTTGCCCCGTAATGACAAGCGTCAACGCTGGAGTCTCCCAGCTCTCGTAGCTCGCTGGCTCGCCCTTCGCGTCCCCCGCCTCGACGTGCGTGCCCGCCTTGCCAGGTTCAGGTGCCTTGACGGAAGCACCCATCGCGACCTCGGGAACCGGCTCCGCTGCCGAGGCGTCACCACGCAGATCGTCAGTCGCCGTCGACACGGATTCGTCGCGTAAACGATTTGGAACGGTGTCCGTACCCTCCGCTTTTGCTACTGTTGGCTTGCGAGTCGGTTCACCGACCGGCGTGGGAATCATCTCTGCCTTAACGACCGGTTCTGCGGACGGGGTTGGAACCAATTCGACCTTCACCGAGCCATCAGACGGGGAAGCCGGATCCTGCTGGTCGTCCGCTGCGCCGGCGTCGCTACCGTCCGAATCACCAACCCCGGTATTGGCTTGATCGCTTTTGGATTCCTCGTCCGCTTGATCCTGGTCAGCTTTCGCGGCCACGAACGTAACGGTGCTTGACTTTGCTACGGAGGGAACGCCCACTGACGTGGTTGGAGAAAAAGTCTGGGCGGAAGGAGAACGCTCGAGCCCAGCGTCGGTCAAGCGAAAGGAAATGGTTTGACGGGACTGTCCCTCGATCGCAGCCAAAACTGGTGGTTCGATCGGGTCTTGGCGGGTGAGCGCATCCAGCCCGAATGCACCCAACCTCAGGTCCGTGCGGTCAAGCTCAGGCGCTGGCTCGGAGGGACGAACAGGCAGACTCAACTCAGCGGAGGCGACTGTAGGCCCCGGTTGCTGATCCTGCAAAGCGGTCCGATCGTCCATTGGCTGCGGAGCGACTGCAGGGCGAGACCGCCAAGCGAGCGGGCGTGAAACTTCGTCACACCCTAGCGCGAGCAAAATGCCGATTCCGATCAGCGACCAGCCACCGCAGCGAATCCAGGACCGATGGCCCCGCGGCAAGTCGATGTCACCCAACGCACCTAAATCTACGATCTGTATCCGTTGTCGTTGGTTCACGAGAGTATTGACCGGCAAGTAAGAATGCGTTCCAAATCGGTTCGCGTGAAAGCAAGTTTACCGGCTTTGCTTCCCAGTCAGACTCAAAAAAGCCTCAAGTCAGCTGGCTACTCGGCCGGTAGCTCAAACCGAACCAACAGCTTCATCGCCGGTACTATCGGATTATCGGATTCAATCCATACCCATCCGTAGTCGTCTTCGTCTTTCCCCGGTTTGTTGACCGGTTCTTCGCCCCGCGTCAGCTGGAAATTCAGGGTGTAGAGTTTCGAAGTCTCGGTCGACTTGAAGGATTCCAGTGTTGCCGAAAGCGTTCCCTCAGGCGACACATCGCCAATCCTAAGGTTGGTGTCCGCCTGTGAATCGCCCTTGAGCCGGACGATCGTCCGACCGGTCAGATCCTCGTCTTCGATGACCTCCCCAAAATCGTAGATGTAGCTGTTGGACCGATTCTTCGAGACTCGGGAGCTGGGCAACAGACTGATTTCACCGACGATTCTGCCCATCGTCTGAACGTAGATCACACGTTCTTCGTTGTCCGCATCAACCACATTCCCATCCTCGTCAACGCGGTCAAACTCGCACTTAAAGCTCTGTGAAACCGAGCCCTGATCCAGGCC
>JBCCUO010000160.1:0-7343 GCA_039196805.1 Planctomycetota bacterium
CATCAACGAACAAGTACAGATTCAAGTTGGTCTCGGCGTCAAACTCTTTGACGTACAGCTTCCGCTGTCTCGCAAAGACCTTCCAATTGACGTGCCGCAGATCGTCGCCAGGTCCGTATCGACGGTGGGATGAGAATTCGACGCTGTAACCGATAAAGGGACTGCGATGCAGACCCTGAAGGAAACCCTCGACGACTCCGCGAGCGCGCAGTTCGATCGAACTGAGTCGGGCCAGTTCGTCCGGTTTCAGCCAATCGGGATTCGATGATTTTGCATCGGCCACCATCATGATTCTTCCTTGACGGCTGCAAGCAACGCGTCGATCACGTCATCGGAATCGACGTTGTCCGCGCGCCCATGGAAATTCAACACCATGCGATGACGTAGAACCGGATGCGCCAGCGCGGCGACGTCGGCAAAATCGACATGGTAGCGGCCTTCCAAGATGGCCCTCGCTTTGCCGGCCAGAATCAACGACTGGCCCGCTCGCGGACTCGCGCCATAGGTCACGTACTTACGCACGGCATCAATGTTCCCTTCCTGCCGTGATGGCCGCGTCGCCGCGACCAGTCGCGCGGCGTACATCACGACGTCATCAGAGACCGGCACACTGCGAACGATCCCCTGTAGCGCTAGCAAATCGTCGGCATTCAGGATCGCCTTGGGTTGCTGGGTTTCCGCCCCGGTTGTCCCGCGAATGATCTCCGCTTCTTCCTGTACCGTTGGGTAGCGGACGCGGACATTGAACATGAATCGATCGACTTGAGCTTCGGGCAACGGATACGTCCCCTCCATCTCGATCGGGTTTTGAGTCGCGACAACGAAGAACGGTGGGTCAAGCTGATACGTCGTGTTCCCAACCGAGACCTCATGCTCCTGCATCGCCTGCAGCAGCGCCGCCTGCGTCTTAGGCGGTGTTCGATTGACCTCATCGGCTAGCAAGAAGTTCGTGAAAATCGGCCCCGGAACAAACTTCAGTTGATGGCCGCCTCCGCCCTCTTGCTCCTCGATGACGTCGGTCCCGGTGATGTCCGACGGCATCAAGTCCGGTGTGAACTGAACACGTTTGAATTTGAGATCCAGCGTTTCGGCCAACGTCTTGGCCATCAATGTCTTGCCCAGTCCAGGAACGCCGTGCAACAGCACGTGCCCCTTGCACAGCAGGCTGAGCAAGAGCAGATCGACGACGTCCTGCTGCCCGACAATCACCTTTCCGACTTCCTGTCGCAGTTGCTCACGGGCCTCGCGAAGACGTTCGACCTGTTTCATCAACTGGCCGTTCTGGGTCGACGTCGGCTGGGGTGCTGTCGTGCTCATGTCGTTTGATCAGGTGCTTTGGAGGCTTCGGATTCGTCGATTAGGTCGTCTTGGTCTTGATCCAGTTGGTGAAAGACTTCGCGCGGCCCCAGGAACTCGTCCCACGTCAAATCACCATCACCGTTGCGGTCCATACGTTGGAACCACATCGGACCACTGGGTGGCTTCAGTTGCGCTGTCGGAGACTGCGCGGACGGGCGGTCCACGCGACCAAACAGGCTAACACCGCCACGCTTGATCTCGATTCGATACGCTTTGGATAAACGCGACGGATTCAGCTGTTGGGGCTCGCCGGCCGCATCCAGAAGGGATTGCTCACAGCGTCGAAGCTCGCGGATCGAAATCAACCCATCCGCATTGATATCCAGCATCTGGAATACTCCGTTGCCCGTGTCCAATAGCGTGACCTGGCAGCTGGTCGAGGCTGGCTCCGTGTATTCGCGGACGTACGTCAACATCTCATCGGCAAAGACGCGATCATCTTCGTCGCGATCCATCGCGTCAAAAAGATAACGCTGAAATCGCTGGTGTTCGGCAATTTCTTCTCGATCCAGATAACCATTGGCGTCGACGTCGATTGCGTTGAATGCCTCGGACGCGTTCGTCTTGGCTTCTTCCAGTGGATCGCGAAATTGATAGCCCACGCTCAGCGAAAAATCGGAACGCTTCATGCGAACCAGATCACCGCGAACGATCAACTGCGACTCATCCAGCGTTGAGTCCTGAATCGCCATTCCCTCCTGAGTCGGCTTCGCCAGATCGACCGAAAGCGTCAGATCGGGCTGCGACAATGCAATCCGTGAAAGCTCTTGGCGACTCAGCTTGCCGTCCTGGTCGGTATCCATCAGCTGCACGCGCTGGTTGGTCCAACCCAACTCCTCAGCTGTTAAAAACGCATCGCGATCCTTGTCGTACTTTCCGACCAATCGCGCGGGCAGGATTGGCTCCGATGCATCTCGCAGCAACTCGGCATGAACCGATCCGGGTGGCTCGGAATCAAGAGGATTGACGACCACGTTGGCCATGTCATCTGGCGGATCACTAACGAACTCATCGAATGTCACGCAATGATCAAAGTCGCTGTCTCGAGCCGCGATCCGTGCTGGAGCCAGCCGCATTTCGGCGCGCTCGATCAATCCGGACTGGTCTTCGTCCAGCACCCCAAACACCCCCATGTCCTGTTCCGCCAACGCATTGTTTTGACGATACGTGACCAGTTGACCGGCCGCACGCTGGACCGCACGCTCAATTTCGGACTGGGCATACGGACGCCGCGTCCGCAACTTCTGCAAGAACGAGTTGCCGGCAAATCGGCCTGACGTGGCAAACAAAGGATGCTTGCGGGTCTCGTCTCGGCTGACCTTCCCATCTTGATCCACATCCAGGGCCGTGTTCAGACGTTCGAGGTACTGCTGACGAACGACGGCAAGAGAACGGCCACCGTCGCTCAGGTGCAAGCGCATGTGCAGCGGACCGTCCGGCAATAGCAACAACATGTCATGCTGCCCCGCCGGCGGCAGATCACCGAATTCAGACCGGGAGCCTTGGTCGACGGCCAAGCCGATCGAATCGAATGGCCCAAACAGCACAAAGATCGTTAGCAGCCAGCGGTACGGCATCACTACCCCAGCAACGTTTGGATTGGGGTGCCGCCCTCGTCAACCAACGGGATCGGCCGATTCCCTTTCTCGTTGCTGTCTCCCGAATCGATTCCTAGCGATTCCAAGATGGTCGCAAACAGATCCGCCGCTGAAACCGGGTCATCGGTCACCGTCATGCCATCCGCAGAGGTCGTGCCATAGGACTGTCCACCAGCAATCGATGCTCCCGACAGGGCAACGCTCCAAGCGTCCGGAAAGTGATCTCGTCCGGCACTGGTGTTGATTCGCGGCGTGCGGCCAAACTCGCCCATCCAAATCACCAACGTCGAGTCCAACATGCCACGGTCTTTCAGATCGGTCAGCAGCGTCGACCACGCCGGATCAAGCGTTTCGCACAGCGAACTGACGGTACGAAAGTTGTTCAGGTGCGAATCCCATGACGCTTCCCCCGCGCTGAAGAGATTCACCTCAACAAACGGCACTCCACGCTGAACCAAACGCCTGGCCAATAAACAACCTTGACCGAAACGGTTGCGACCATACGCATCCCGAAGTTCATCGGGCTCTTCGTCCAAATTGAAAGCCCCCTCGCCTTTGGTTTCCACCATGCGAAGCGCCTGATCGTAGACGGCCGCGTGCTTCACGGCCGACGAAGTGGTCATCGGTAATCCGCGGCGGACTAGGCTTAGCAAATCCTGGCGTTCGACCAGCAAGTTGTCATCACCACCTGCCAGGTCCAGATTCTCCACCGTCAAGTTGGCGCGAGCATTCGGATCATTGCTGGACCCCGAGACGCTCAGCGGGGCATATTTAGGTCCCAAAAACCCGGGAGTCAGCGATCCGATGGGAGATTGCCCGATCGAGACAAATCCGGGCAGCGGAGAGTCCTGACGCTCCAGTCGATGCGAGACCAAAGAGCCCATCACGGGATAGTCCAACGCCCCGCCCATTGGACGATAGCCGGTCTGCATCAACTGGCTGGCGCGGCCGTGATCTCCTTCTCGCGTTTTCATTGAACGGATGACGGCAACATCCTTCATCCGTTTGGCCAAACCAGGCAGGTTTTCGCTGACTTCGATCCCAGGAACCGCGGTCGAAATCGCCTTTGTCGGACCGCCGTTGGGATGTCCTGGCTTCGGCGAAAGCGTCTCCATTTGACTGGGTCCACCCGACATCCACAGCAAGATGCACGACTTCGGGGGACGCCTGGTGCCGGCGGCCGAGACCAAGCGGTTCATCCACCCTGAACAGGCTAGCCCGCCAAACGAGGCGGCCGCGATCCTGGCAAGCTCGCGACGCGAATACCGATCGAAAGGAGTGTTCATCGACATAACACAAACTCCGGACTGTTCAAAAGTGCCCACAAAATCTCACCGTACCCGCTACGACGCTGCGATTCATCTGCCTTCTGGTCCAAGTACTGGGCCAACGCCGTCGATTCGACCTCGGTCGGTTCGCGCGTCAACACGGCACGATAAAGCGTCTTGATCCGTTCGTCCTGGTCAAAAAATGGCGACTCAACCACGGCACGAAGCAGACGGCTTCGATCCAGGTCAATCGCGTCCGCTGTCATCCGGCCGTTCATCAACAACAGCGCTTGAGGAATTCCGGAGGCGTAGTCCTCAGGCGAATCGCCCACTGATTCGCTTAGTCGACCAACTAATTGGGAACGCTGCCCGGTCCACCTAGGAGAAAGTCGGTTGATGCGACCGACTGGCAGTAGCAACGACTGCTCCAGCGAATCAAAGACCTGGTCGGGACTGATCACTTTCAGTGAACGAACGAACCGCTCCCCCGACGCCTCCGCGGCAATCGTTTCGGGATCCGCCTTGGCCGTATCGGTCGCATTGACTTCTGCCGCATACCAGGACGACTTACAGATCGCGGCGACCAATCGCGACACATCAAACCCGTCGTCCGCGAAACGCTGACCGAATTCATCCAAAAAAGCCCGCTGCTCGGGCTCGGCCAGATCCAAGTTTTCAACATCCGGATACAAGCCCCGTCCCACCAGCACTTGCCAGAACCGATTGACCGCCGTGCTGGAGAAATTCGGATTTTCTTTAGACGTCAGCCATTCGGCCAGACGCACGCGGGTCGCTCGCCCGGGATCTGTCAGCGGCGATGACTCCCACAGAAACTTGGCCGTGTACGTGGCCCCTTCATGGCGGATTTTCCCAGCGTCCACGCCACCCGACTCACCCTCGACCGCACGAACGTCACCATAGAACGCGGCCAGACCCCAAAAATCGTTTTGCTTCCAATCGGTGAAAGGATGATCGTGACACTGAGCACAGTCGATTTGCACGCCCAACGCCACTCTCGAAAGGTGGCCGGCATAGTTTTCGGGAAGCCCGCCAACCAACTGGAAATAGCCGCCCGCTGACTGCGCCGACGAGATCTGGATCAATTCACGAATCATCTGGTCGTATGGCTGACCCGCCTTGAAGGCCGATTCCAACCACTGGTCCAACTGGCCCGTCGCGCCCAAGACGTTGGTTCCCGCAGGCAACAGCACCCGCCGCCAGTGCTTGGCCAGGGTGCCGGCCAGCAGACGCGCGTAGTCATCTTTGCGAGTTCCATCCTGAAAAACGATGCTATCGACTAGAATTTTGCGTCGATCTTCGCCCAGCGACTCAAAGTCCCTTAGTTCCGACACACTGGGCACCCGACCGAGAAGGTCCAGGTAGACGCGCCGCGCGAACGTCAAATCATCACAAGGCTCAGGCGGCTTGCCCCAGGCCGCCTGCCCACGCGTATCGATCCAACGCGAAAACTCGTCACCCAGCGAATCGGCCTGGACGGTCGATCCACCAAGACAGATGGCCCACGCGATCATCACGATCGTCAGCCAGGCCGAATCGGAAACCTGCCGATTCCCAGTCGATCTCAACGGCATCGCTTTCACCACCCTCGTGTATCCAGGCCACTTCAGTGACCCCTTTATAGACACTTCGTCTATTCTGGTCAACCCCCAAACACCACCTTTACGACTCATAGTCCTTTTGCCGTGTAGTACGTCGTATAAGTTCGCTGAATGGCCCAATCGGTCGACCAGACCAACTGTCCCGCTCGCCGAACCTCGGTTGGCACCATGCTCATTCGTGCCAAGGCATACACCCACTGCGTCTGACCCGATTGCTCTCGCGCCTCGATCAGCAACAAGACTTCCGGGTCGGTCCCTTGAACCAGCGCAAAGACCGCACCGTCGATCAAGTCTCGATCCCCCGATGACTGCATTCTTGCCTCCGCGGGGTAACGATGCAGTGGCGTCGCCAACAGCCGGAGCGAAATGGGGTGCTTGTCTGGCGGTACCAACTTGGCCTGAAATTCGCGTGCCAAGCTCTTCATTTGCCGCATGCGAACGAACGAACGGTCGCTGGGAGGCGCTGCACCGGTGATCTCACCGAATTTAAGACCCGCCTCATTGGGCTGCCAAACGATGCGGTCGTCGACGCTGGCAACCAGTTTTTCCAGAGCCAACGACTGAAACTCATGATCGGTGGCTTCATCTGATGCCGGGTACAGACAGAGTGCCGCGACCGGGCGCCGCGCATCGACCCAGAGGAACATGGCACCCGAAGGCGTCTTGCGAACCGGATTGGTCCAATTCAGGACCGGGCGATCCAACAACTTGGCCTCCGTCGGATCAGTCTCCGCCTGCAAGCGAATCCGTTCGGCGATTGCCTGAAATCGTGCTTTGGCCTGATCGACATCGCTGGTTGCTTGTGAGTCGGCCAACTCGGTCTCTTGGCCGCTCGCGTCACGTTGGACGCAACAGCAGTGCCAACCCGAGACGAAAGCCACAAACAGGATCGTTAAGCTCTGTTGTCGCACAAACTGTCGAACCCGCATGATCGTCTTCCCGCAAACGCACACTAGACTGGACGTCTAGTCTCGCGCTAACACAGACGCGTGTCAACTGTTTTGGCCATTGCGGGGCATTCAGCCTAATCATCTGCCGTACCCGGACCATCTGACCTCCCTGCCAACTACGTCTTGATCCCCAGCAATCGGTCCAGCGAATCGGCGGTCTGGTAGATCAACGCCTCTGGGTAGTGCTTAAAGGAATGAAAGTACTCGAACGTCAGGTAGCCGTCGTAATCGATGGCGTCAAACGCCTTCATCACGGCGGGCCAATTGGTGGTGCCGTCCAACAGCGTGCGGAACGACTCGAGCGAGTGATCCGTTCCCTTCTTGGTGAACTCCTTCAAATGCACATTCTTGATCCGCTTGCCAAGGATCGGGATCCAGTGCTCGGGAAACTGATACTCCATGATGTTTCCAGTGTCGAAATGCACCTTCACATGATCGCTGGCAAAGTGATCCACGAATGCGGCCATCTCCATCGGCGAGAGCAAGAATCCGTTGAAGAAGATGTTCTCCATGTTCAGTGAGACACCGAGTTTTTCCGCTTGGGGCAAG
>JBCCUO010000161.1:0-7338 GCA_039196805.1 Planctomycetota bacterium
GAACCGTTTCGGCGTGCTGAACGTCAACGGCAGCCTTGTCGGCGGTCGCGGGTGAGCTTTCGACCGACGATTCCAGGTCGATGATCTGGTCACGAAGCTGTTGCATCGGGCCGTCCACGATCTCATCAAGTGGGTCACGGACGTCGCCCGCCAGCCGCTCTCGGCGGTCCACGGAATCAACCCGATTGTTGACCATCTCTTCCAGCAAAGCAGTCAGATTGGCCGAGATTCCTGTCAGTTCCTCGGAGGTCTTGTTCGCTTGCAAGCCACTTTGTTGAACACGTAGTCGCCTGATTTGGACCTCTCGCGTCAGGTCTTTCTCTGGGTTTTCCTGGCCTTGGATCGTATTTTGCATGGCAACGGACGGTCCTTGATCGAGCTTGCGAGCCGATTCCGCCGCCTGGAGCCGAAGCGCATCTAGGCTTTCCCGGAGTCCCCGAGCTTCATCGATCGTCTGTTCCAGCCGGGAACGCAACCCCAATTCTCGTCGTTCCAACAGTGCCAGAAGCTGTCCCGGCGTGACGACCTCCAGGCGGTACACCTCGCTCCGCGTAACGTGTTCGCCCACCAAGTCGTAAGCGTCTGCTGCGTCAGCGAACAGCGTGACGATGTCCCCGGGCTTGGGCAGGGCGAACTGCTTCTCGTCACTCCTCTTTCGCAAATCAATCGCCAGCTGGGAAGACCCATCTCGCGAGAGCTCCGGAGCGACCACAATCTCGGTCGCGATCTTGGGATCCGACGCGGCGGGAGGTTCCTCCGAGCCTGGCATCAACTTCACGCGGACTTCGGTGGACCGCACTCCGTAGTCGTCGCTTGCCGTCAACGTCATCGGCAGTCGAGCGATCGGCGTGATGGCACTGCCAATCCCGACCAGCCGGTAATCGATCTCGGGTGGTTCATCCAGAACCACACCCAGAAAATAGGGAAGCGGAACCTGGGCTGAGATTCCTGACGTGCTTCGTGGAACCAGCTTGACGGTCGTCGAGGCGTCGAAGTTGGCAAGCGTCACACGAAACTGCTTTCGATCTTCCAATACCGTGACTGGTGGCGATTCCTCTTCGTCGCCACCGGAGACGGCCAAGTCAACCGATGCGATCGGTTGGCTGGTTTGACCGACCAGCGTGACGTCACTGCCCTCGCGAATTCGCAATCCCGACTGATACTCGATCTGAAAATCAACGTCCGCTGCTCCCTCCGCACGCAGGTAGTCGGGATAACGCGACTGCACGACCAATGAGGTGATCGTCGGCGGTGTTTTGGCCTCGATGCGAAAACCATCCAGTCGGTCGTCCAGTCCCCGGATGCTGACCGTCATTGATTGCGAAAGTCCCGCCAGGGGTGGGCCGTCCAAGACAAACGTTTGGTAGCCGTCGACGACCCGGCCGACGCGGCGAAAGTTCGACTGGCCTCGCGAGCCTTCATCGGTCTGATAGTAAAGCGTGCAGCTGTTGGGAACTTCCGCTCCGTCCGCCAAGGCCCGGATTCGCAGTGTGCAATCGCTACCTCGCGGCAACGCCACGGACTTGTCGTTAAATGTCACCAGCTCGGGTGCAAGAGAGGGATCTTCATTGGCGGCCACAACCGGGACTTCGACGCCAACCATTTCCAACTTTGCGCGGCGAGGCCAAGGGGCATCCGAAAACAACGTCAGCCTTGCCGCCCCCTGGGCCACGGTCTGCGGGCTGACGACGGCCAACACCACGACCGCCAGCAGCAAGGGAGTGACGATCAAGCTCTTCTGAACGAGTGGTAGCGATCGAAATACTCGCTGCTGATCGACCTGATCGACGGCGTCTCTTGCTTCTTGATGAACTCGCTGAAGCAATGCTTCACTATGTTGGTCTCCCTCTTGTCGTGGCCGAGCGAGCTGAACCGCGGTCACCAAACGTCCGCCAAGATCGGGATGACTTCGTTCGATCAGCAGGGCCAAACTGTCCCCAGGCAAGGGGCGTATCAGCCGTCGGATCAGCAATTGAACCAACAGCACGAACGTGAAACCCGCCACCGCAACCAGCAGCACGGTCCTGGCCGACCGAGGCATCTCGGTGCCGCCAAAACGAACCGGTACGTAGTCCAGCAACATGCCCAACCAGAACGCTAACAACAGCACGGCCAGCACGCCCAATAGCGAGTCCCAAACGATGTACCGGCGCACTCGCTGCCTGAGCGAATCCAGAAGTGCGGTCAGTTTGGGATCGATGCGAAGCATGCGGGCAGGATATCGAAAAGGTGTGGAAAGGACGTTGGACGAATGAGGATCGGAAAGCTAGGCCAGTCGGTGAAGTCGGCGAGTGACCCATTCCATGGTCAGCGCGGCGGCGATCAACCACATCAACACCGCGTTACGTCTGCGCGTGAAATCGCGGTCCGGCGTTCCCGGCAAGACCGTGACTTGGGGCTGCGGTTGGATCAGCTGTGTCAACTGTTGAGCGATCGCTCCGTCGCGGGTGTCTTCGTTGATCGGCAGGTATTCACCAGCGGTTGTGGTCGCGATTTGCTGCAACTGCTCGTCATTGCGGATCGGTCGCTCCAGTTCAATTGTTGGCAACCGAACTTGAACGCTTTGACGCAGTACTTCCTCGTTCAACGCGTCGCCGATTGTAAGACGCAACTCGTAGCTTCCCGCTTGACGTACGACGAATCGACCGCCGTACGTTCCCGGCTTGCCCTCGCCTTCGACCGGTCGAAGCACCAGGTCGCGGATGTCACCGTTGGGTGCCAAGACCTTGGCGATCACGCGTGGCACCTGAAGCGGTTCAAACTGCTCGTCCGTCAAGACCGCTCTCACCGCAATCGTGTCTCCGACCATGGCACGCGAGTTGTCGACCAGCAAGACACCACGATTGCTGTCACGGAGCAAACGGCCCTCGCTGACCCAGCGAATCAGCTTGGTGTAGTAGCTGTCAAAGTACGCGTCGCTTAACCCACGCAGCCGCCACATTTCGCCGCTGGCTTGAAAGTACACGCGTCCGGCTCCATAGAACTGCGAGGCCAAATAGATCGGCTGAGACCCCGACAGCTCCGATGTCGGATCGGAAAAGTACCCGTAGACTTTGCTACCAGGTTTACTGCCCTTGATGCCAACGAAGTCATAGACGCCGTCGAAGTCATTCCAAACGTCAAAGCTCTGCTCCGCGTCGTCGGCGACCCACAGAAACTCCGCCCGTCTGGCATCGGGTGTCAAGTCAATCGGCCAGGCGTTCTCACCTCCTTGCCGACCACCGCCCAGTAGCGGACCACGATTGGAAAGCACCACGGGATAGAAACCACTGATCTTGCTGATCCGTGGATCGGTCCTCATGCGAGTCCATCGGGGGTGATAGACCGGTCCGGCGACCAGCACCAGTCCGCCCGCCTGCTGAGCCAGCCAGCGATCCAACTGATCAAGCTCCTCCGCTTTCACCGCGGTCCAGTCGGGATCGAACAGAATGATCGCGTCATACTGGAAGAGGTCGTCAATGGACGAGGGAAAACCATCCAGGATGCGATCCGCATCCTGACTCATCCCTGCCTGACCCGACTGCAGCCAAACGTCCAGCTCAATCGAGTTGTCGCGGTATAGCAGGTTGCGGACAAAGCGATACTCGCGGGTCGGACCGCCAGCGACCGCAAGTACCCTGAGCTTGCGCGCAACCACCTCGTAGCGAGCATCGCGGCGATTGTCTTGCTCGTTGCCATCTTCCTTGGGAGCGACCACACGGATCGCCAACCGTCGTCGTCCCACCGAAGCCGGTTCCAATTCGAAACGAACTCCTGTTAGTGTCCCGTCCGTCTTTAGCTCAACCCGCTGTGTATCGATCACCTCGCCTTTGAAAGCGGATGAATCCTCATCGGTGTCCGCGACATCCAGCCCGTCGATCAATTCGACGTCAACTGATTGAGCCCGAGGTCCGCTCGCTTGCAGAACCCCGGCCACTGCGAAGCGGTCGCCCGGATAGACCCGTTTGGGAGCATCGATGTCGACGACACGTACGTTGATTGGAGCGTCACTGCTGCCTAAGCCCACCGGGTAGACCGAAACTCCGGCGCGGCGGGCTGCCGCCAACGCGACCGCGGTGCCGCCACCTCCGTTGCTCTGCCCATCGGTCATCAGGACCAACCCCGCCAGTGTGGACGGATCATGCTGGGCCAAGACCGCACGGATCGAATCGCCAATCCGACTCTGCGCTCCCTGTGCCGCCACGGCGTCGGGCCAATTGGAAACGCGTTGCTGCTCAGGCGTCTCAGAATCCTCGGTCGCGTCTAGCGTGTCCGCCTCCGCTGAAACGGACGGCTCGGATGCGGGGAAGAGCGTCTGAGTGCCCGTTAACGTCACCAGTTCGCGATCCGAATGAATCATGTACGGCAAACCGAGGCAGATCACACCCACCAAGAGACACGCCGCGGTCGCAAAGATCAGCCAGCCAGCCTGTGTCCCACGCCCCGCAGCCCCAATGGCGAATGCCAGGAATGAAAGCACGGCGACCAGCACCAAGCAGGCGGCGCCGAACTGAGCCAGCGGCGATACCAGGTCAGCGGTGGTTGCAGAACCGTCTGCCTTGGTGTTGTCGGCCGATGTTTCAGCCTGCGGAACTCGCGTTTCCAATAGCTGCGGTTCAGTCCCTTCGTCAAACGAGTAGACGCTCAATCGGTGTTCGTCGCCCAGCTGATCCAGTAAGGGTGACTCCTCCAGCAGTGTCGCGATCCGCTGACTGCGGCTTACCGGTGAACCGCTTGTCGTTGTCGGCAAGGCCATCGACTGACTGGTGTCAACCAGCACCACGACTTCGCTGGAACGGGTGACCGTCCGCTCGCTGCGACGTTGGGGTGAAAAGAAGAATATGATCAGTGCGACCACCGCGGCTAACCGCAACGTCATCAATGTCCAACGAATGGGCCGCGACAATTCGACCACATCGCGACGATACAGCCACAGGCAGCCGTAGATCAGTGCGATGATGACCAGGGCCACGATCGCCCATGTCCACCAGCCGTCCAACGTCGCTGCTCGCGCCCATTCGTAAATGACTTGGGTTTGCGAATTCATTTCACCACCCCTTGCGCCACCTTGTTGCTGGGACTGGAGTGGTAGCTGGCCCAATAGGCCAATGCTTGCTCGGTCGATAGCACCACGGCCAGCATGCCCAACAGCACCAGCGATAGGAATGAGCTTCCCGCCGTCTGGTTCTGGTCGCTCCAAGCCCCGCTACTGACAAACTGGACATCGGCCGGTGCCAGCATCGCCAAGACTTCCTTCCGTTGGACCCTTCCCAATTCCCCTTCGCCGATGCGCACGTTGGCCGCCACCGGGACCACCTGGCTTTGGCCATCGACGCGTGTCAGCTGCCATTCGCCCACTCCGGGGCGCAGGAAGTCGACCAGGTTGTCCGCGCCCGACACCGCTTGATCTTGGGGTTGGATCAACACACCACGCTCGATCAGCATCGCAGACGGATCGTTTGCATCGCCCTCCGGGTCAGTATCGGCGTCGGCGGCCGCACGGACGGCTGAACCAAGTTCGACCGGAACTCGAGGCGGCTCGTTGACCGGGGGCAAGAAAGCGATCTCGGGTGTGTAGTCTTGAACCGGCAACTCGCGAACCAACGGTCCGTCAACCAACCGTTGCGTCGGCGGTGCGGCGGCGCTCCACAGCGATGCGTTGGCTTGCAGCAAGAAGACGACAAAGCTGGGATCTCCGGACCAATTCGTCCAGTCAGGGCTCAGGCTGCTGAGCGACGTGATGACGCGTCCACGCCCAACTCTGTGCTCGGTCACCAGCGGCAAGCCATCGCGACGCTTCAGCGGCACGGAATATCGTGGCGGTTCGCTATCAGTTGACCCGTTGGACTCGGCCGATTCTTGGTCGAGTTCCATGGCACCGTCGGCATTGAAGGTCCAGCTTTGCGAAAGCCCTACCAAGGCCAATGCGGCGTCGCCAACGCTTTGCAGAGGCCGCATCAGCGAGGTTGCGTCGCCAAGCTGGACATCGTTGGTCTTCTCATCCCCCAGCGTTTGCGTTTTGATCGATCCGAGTGGCAAGGGAATCAGGTATCGCTTACCGCCGAAGACATTTTGGTTGTAGGATCCGGCCTGGACCTGTTGGCCCAGGAACACTGCCAAGCCACCTCCCTGCCGAACGTAAGCGTGCAGCGCCGTCGCCGCGTTTTGACCGATCTCCGGAACGTCGACCAGATACACGGCGCGATAACGCGAAAGGCTCTCCAGCGTCAGTGATCGAAGTGCCGAGGGCGTTGCGATCTCGGGGATCGCACCAACCTGAACCTGACTGCCCGGATTCAAAACCGACGCGATGTGATAAGCGCCACGTCCGTCGGGATCGCTATCGACGATCAACACTCGCTCGGCGTCACTTAAGGGCAGCGTGCAACTTCGCTGGTTATCAATCGACAGCGAGTCTTCGCCCAAGGTCGCGGTGATCGCGTGCGTTCCCGCGACCGCGACGTAGACCTGAAACGACTTGGTGACCTCGCTGCCGGGCTCGATCGATTCGATCACCAGCGTCGGCAGCGACTCAACTTGTCCGCTGAATCGTGACGTTGGGTCGGCGGTGCTCTCTGCCCCATAACGCACGACTCGGCAGTCGATCGTGACGTTCTTGGCGACCGTTTGACCGTAATTTTTGACGGTGGCCCGCACGACCACAGGAACTCCTGCCACCCAAACGTCGGGCTGCGGCGACAGGTCGGTGAGCGCCAAGTTGGGGGACGGAGTTTGCGCGCAGTCGATCAGTTTCAATTCGGTCTTGTTTGAACCGATCGCTCTGAGCGCCTCGGACGTTCGGCTGGACGTCGACCAGTCACGCTGCCGAAAGTCGCTGGCCACGTACAGTAAGCTGGAATCAGCATCCGACTGGACAAGCAATTCACTGGCCAAGTCCAATGCGTCCGCCATGTCGGTTTGGATCGATGAGGCTTCGGTGGCCATCACCCGACCGATCAGTCGAGCGTCGGGCGTGATCGTCTGCGAAGCTAAGTCCGCGGCCGCATCACCGGTTGTGCTGCCGGCACGTACGGTCAGGTTGGCTCGACTGGACCTGAGCACCGTCAACTGATGCTCGCCATCGTCATCTGCCAGACGCTTGGTCAGGTCTTCCAGTGATTGCAGCGCACGGTCGTAGGCCGCCGTCCCGCCGCTTTCGTCGGACATGGAATAGCTGTCGTCAAGCACATAGACGTGGTGCGTCGTTTGGCCACCCAACGCGCCCAGCAACTGACGACCGCCGGTCCAGCCGCAAAGCATCGCAATTAGCAAGGCGGCAACGGCCAGTCGAGCCAGCAGCAGCAACAGCTGGCGCAGCACAATCCACTTTCGCTGCTTGCGATAGCTGGCCAGCAAAAA
>JBCCUO010000162.1:0-7337 GCA_039196805.1 Planctomycetota bacterium
CGTCGACGTCAAGAAATACCGGGCCAGTAGACGTGGACCCAAAAAACCAAAACCTCCCCGAAAACGGTGCAAGAAAGGAACGCATGTATCGACTGCGAAGCTCCTCCTTGCCCGGAGAGATACATGTTAAAAGCCCTGGCCTCCAAGGGCCGGAGAGGGTCTTCTTCTGAGCCCTCCCCGACCGCTACCGCGTCCGCCCCTTCCGCAAGCGGGAGGGTGTTTCAACAAACGCAACTTCAACAAACGCGTGCGAGGGGGAATCCGCCCATCGCTTGCGCTTCTGACCAAGGTTCACACGCCAGTGTTGGCAGAGGCGACCAAATCAACAAGCCATGAAGGGATGAGTTGGGCGTTTATGTTAGCCCAAGAGTTCTCATTCGCAGATTTGGTTCGCTCGCTTCTATTGGCGCTCGATATCGATCACGCCATCGGCGATCAATCGGTCGTCGTACTGGGTGACGGCGGCGGTGGCTCCGCGGAACCATCCCATCACGGGTGACTGGTAGTTCAGAGGCGACTCGACCGCTGGTCCGGTGCCATTCCAGGCGGTGCTGACCCATCGATCGGCCGTCGGATCGAAAACGAAATCACCTCCCAACGAACACTGCAGCGGGCCGCCCAAGATCTGCTCGGCAAAGTCACCAGCGGAATCCGCGGGGACCCTTAACTGTCGTGTCAGCAGCCCCAGGAAGTTCGCACCCGCAAGACTGGTTTCGGCTGCCTTCTGGTAAAGCTGGGCATTCACCCAGCTGGACAGCTGGCTGCCAGCCAAGTTCCCGACGCGTCCCCGAATCTGGGCGACATCCTCGACTTCGATGGCGGCCATGTGAGGCAAGCTGGCATCCAGCACATTGGGCCAAAAAGAAAGCACGCTAAAACCTCCGCCGACGTATCGATACAGCCCGCCGATCAGCCGACTCATTCCTGGCGCCACGGGTTGGCCGCGGCCCAGGTTGAGCGGCAGTCGGTCCAGGGCTCCCGGCTGCGGCCACGCTCCCAGATATCCAGGCAGACTTTTCAGAGCCCGATACGTTTTCAAGATGCCATCAAAGTCTTCTGGGTTGGGCGGAATCGTGTCTTTGATGGCGGCAAACAGATGCGTCGGAGGTCCGAGCTGTTCGGCGGCAACGTGTGCCTGAACCGCAACGATGTCATCGGGTGCAAACTCAATGGCGACGGGAGTCGGCGGCCCCAATTCTCGTGCCCATTTCCCGTACTTGCCCGGTCGAAAGGGCGACACCTCGGCGTGGATCTGGAGTCGTTCGTATCGGACGTTCGAGGTGGAAGCGTCCGCCGCTAGGGGCAAGCCATCATCGCCCAACGGTTGTCGTTTCAGCCCGATCATGATCGGGTCCAACTCGGCGAATCGGCGGCTGTACTCATCAGCGATCTCTCGGTACCAGTTGGACTCTTCGGGGGTCACGAATTGCACCTGAGCATCCGCGATCGGCAAAAACGTGCCCCGAGCGCCCCGCATCGAATCGAAGATGCGATCACCGGCCGCGACCACACCGCTGCCGTCGGGACGCTCGCCAAACGAGATGGGAAGGAATCCGGCGGCCTTCAAATCGTCGATTCCATCGATCGGTGTTCCCTCGGAACTCGCCGCCAATCGCGAGAGCCGCACCAATGTCAAATCGGCGACGGCAGACATGCGACGCCGCAGCTCGATCATCGATTCGGGCCGCAGCAGCGCTTGCATCATGTCGGGTGAGAAGTACGCAAAGATCGTGTCGTCACGCTCCACGGGCATCATCGTTCTGGCCAGTCGAAACGCGTCGGTCGATGCAAGCGAAGGTGATCCTTCGCCCACCTGGATGAACCGCTCAGCAAGTGTTTTGCTGTTGGTGACCAGAAAGAAGCCGTTGTCCTCGACCAAGAACGAACGGATGCGGTTGTCAGGCGTGCTCAGCAGGGACACCTCTCGTCCGGCGACCTGGACCGTCGCTAAGGAAGCCTCGTCGTCCGCGTCTGCGCGGCGCGTCCGGTCGTTCACCAGCGATGTTCGCAGCAGGAAGGAGTTGGCGGCCTGCAACACCACTCCCATCGAGGCTCCATCGGCCAAGAACAGGTCGTGTCCGATCAACGCTTGATCAGCGATCACGGTCGGCCCCATCATCCGTGACAGTTCGGTGGTCTTCATGTTGAGCTGACGTTCCAGCCGCCCTGACGCGTCGTCAGCGTACCCGCGCAAAGTCAACATCCGCGTCAGGTCGCCTCCGTACTCTTCCGTCAAGTCTCGAAACCACAGGTAGTTTTGAAACGAACCGTAGCGGATGTAAAAGCATTCCGGAGGGATGCGAGTCGCCATCGCTTCGATGGCAACACCATCCAGTCCGGGCCGCCGAAATGGGGGCGCCCAGACTGGTGGAGGCGGCAGCGGAAGCGTCCCGGCACCCAAGTCCGTTGAAGTCCCCGCGGCGGCGGTTTGAAAGACTTGGTCACCAACACTGGGGTCGCCCAGGACTAACTTCAACGTGTCGACCAGCTGGTCGCTTTCAGTGTCCGACGTGCGGTACCAGGCAGGCAGGGGCAAGTCCAAACGTCCGGACAACATACCGACCAGGTAGGTCTCGACACGCGGCGGATAGTCGGCGGACTGGATCTGGCGATTGGCCGCTTCGGTGAACGTGGTCCACCACCCCGACAGCAATCGTTCTCGCGCTGCAGGATCCACCGTCGGTTGCACCGGATACGTACCGATGACCCCGTTGGCATCCGCCAACGTCACCTCCAGCGGCCCACCACCGGTGAACAAAAACGTGACTTGTCGCGAGATGGTCTGCTGCAGGTCACCTTGCTCTTCCTGCGTCAGTTCGCGAATCAAGTTGCCGACTCGCCGAAGCAATCGCCCGCGTCCTGGTTGCGGTACCGGTCGCTCAGACGGCCGGGTTGGCGCCTTCACCCGTTGGTCGCGGGCCATCGGATATAGAACCCGCCCATCAGGGTCGGTCACTTGAAGCGGCGGCAGCGGATTCCCGACCACCGGGTTCGCCAAGGGAATCTCTAAGCTGGCGACGCCGTAAGGCTGTCCCGCGGCCGCTGTCACCAGGGCATCAACCGCAAAGACAGGTGTCGCGATCGGGATAGTCGACCAGACGACCGCCAACAGAACGAACGCTCGTACAGGTCCAGGCAGAGTTGCGGTTCCAGTTAAAGTCGCTTGACACGTCATGGTGGTGACTGGGGATTGACTCCCCACCCTTGGGCAGATTCGGTATTTCGCTAGAACGTTGACTATTATTCGTCGACCAGCGGCTGCTGTCGATTGTCGGTAGGCGACACCCGCGGGCGTGGCACTGCCTCTCTTGCCCCGAAAACCACTTTTCTCTGATCGAGTTCATGGACAGTCCTTCTCGAAGCGGCGTTTTTCAAGCCAGCACGGACCAACGTCTTGAGGCGTATGCCGAAAGCATCAGCTTTGATCGCCGGATGTACCGCCAAGACATTCGTGGTTCGATCGCCCACGCCAACATGCTCTGCGAAGTGGGGCTGATCGACTCATCCGAACGCGATCAGATCACCTCAACGTTGCTTGAGATCCAGGACGAATTGGACGCTGATGCGTTGCCGATGCGATTCGAGCTGGAAGACATCCACATGCACATTGAGCAAGCCTTGATCGATCGCATTGGCGACGTGGGGCGAAAGCTGCACACCGCCCGAAGTCGAAACGACCAGGTCAGCACCGATGTGCGAATGTGGATTCGCGAGGCGTTGGATCACACCGATTCGTTGCTCCAAGATCTTCAAAGAGCGTTTGTGGATCGTTGCGATGGCGATCGCGATGTCATCTTACCCGCATACACCCACCTGCAACGCGCCCAGCCGGTCCTGGCGTCGCACTATTGGCTTGCCTACACCGAGAAGTTCCAGCGCGATCGCGACCGGATCGCCGACGCCCGTCGTCGCGTCAACCAGTGCAGCCTGGGCGTCGCGGCCGTGGCCGGCACGACGCTTCCGATTGATCGCAGACTCACGGCGGACGTTCTGGAGTTCGAAGGCGTCACGGCGAACAGCCTGGACACCAGCAGCGACCGCGATTTTTTGCTCGAGTCTGCGTTTGTCCTTTCGGTGATTGCTTCGCACCTGAGTGGATGGGCGGAGGAGTGGATCCTGTGGAGCACGGTGGAATTCAACTTCCTCCGGATCCCACAAGCGTTCTGTACCGGCAGCAGCATCATGCCGCAAAAGGTCAATCCCGACACACTCGAACTCACTCGAGGAAAGTCGGCGCGAGTGATGGGCAATCTGCAAACACTGATGTTGCTGGTCAAGAACCTGCCGCTGGCCTACAACCGAGATCTGCAGGAAGACAAGCCACCGCTGTTCGATTCCTTCGACACCGTGCAAGCGATGTTGGAATTGGCGATTCCGATCGTTGCCGGAAGCGAGCTGCAGCGCGAATCGATCGCCGCACGACTCGAGGAAGGGTATCTGGATGCGACGACGCTGATGGAGTGGATGATTCGCAAGGGGATGCCGCAGCGGACTGCCCATCACTTGGTCGGCGCCATCGTGGGCGAAGCGATGCAGCGCGACGTTGCTCTGTCCGCGTTGCCGCTGGAAGTGATGCGTCAGCACAGCGATGAGATCGATGAAACGGTCTTTGAGGTTCTGGGCAGCCGCAATGCCGTCAACGCGTTCGTCAGCTACGGTTCCACTGCACCCGCTCAAGTCGGTTCCCAAGTCGCCGCCTGGAAGAAGCGATTGGGATAGGCACAGAGTTAGGCGTTGCGGCTTAGTTAGGGATCAGCCGCTTGGCGCCAGCCTGTCGGGTCTTGCGAAGTTTATCGTACCCGACACGCTCGCGCGTTGCGGCTGATGGATGCTGCACGCGATGAGCCGCTTGGCGCGAGCCTGTCGGGTCTTGCGAGGGTTGTCGTACCCGACACGCTGGCGCGTTGCGGCTGATGAGTGACGCCTCGTTGCATGGCTCCGCCATGGGACGCACTGCGCCGGAGGCTCCGCCTCCACATCGCCCCGTTCCCTAACCTCTTGACCTTGATCCGCAGTGCGATCGGTCGTGCTCAGTCGCCCGTTTGCTTTCGTCACCGTTGGTTGCGGATTGGCGGAGAAACGACTGGCCCGTTGGCCGGAAGCGGGCAACGAGTAAACCTGGAAATCTTTTCAGAATTCTCGGTAGCGCACGCACGCGGCTCTCGCTTGGCACAGTGAACCAGGTCGCCCAGTTGGCCGATGAATCAACCGACTTGCCGTGCAAAGCACGTTTTCCCAAAGGAATCTGATCATGACCCGCCGCTTCAACTCACTCGTCGTCGCCGCCGTCTTGGGCACCAGTACCCTGGCCACCGTCTCCGCCGAGGCTTGCGGAGGTCGCGGTGGCAGTCCCGCACGTCGTGGCGGTTCGTTCGGCATCAGCTACGGTCGTGGAGGTAGCTACGGGTTCGGTGGTTACGCTCCGGCACCTCGCGTGCGAACCGCACCGGTCTATCGTCCGGCCGTCAGCTACCAGCCCACGCCGCAGCCGGTGGTCCGGTACCAGCCGGCACCAGCCCCGGTCGTGACCCCGCCCGTCGCCACTGTCACGCGCCCCGCGCCGGCCGTTGCCGCACCGCCCGCTCCCATGGCTGAGAGTCCGGTGTCACCTTCCGACCAATCCGCCGAAGCGTCGGCACTGCAGATGTTGGCGTCGCTCAACGACTCGGCCGCTCCGCCAACGATTCCCGAGTTCTCGGCCGCAACCGACAGCAACGCGATGCCGCACGTTGGCACTTGGACGGTCAACCTGCCCGGCAACCAATCGGTCACGTTGCAACTGGACGCGTCGGGTCGCTTCAGCTGGACCGCCACCAAGGCCGGCCAATCGAGCACCTTCCAAGGTCAGTACCGACTGGAACAAGGCAAGCTGACGTTGGTCCGCGACAATGACCTGCAGCAAATGAAGGGCAGCTGGACCGGCCAAGGCTCGAGTTTCACCTTCACGCTGGACGGCACCAACAATGGCGGCCTGTGCTTCCAGCGAAGCTAAGCGAGGGGAGGGGCAATCGCACCGCTGGCCGCTGAGGTTGACGGCGTGACAGAAAAATCGCGCAAGCCGCGGGGACAGAAAAATGGAAGCGAGGGAACCGACAAAAAACTGGGCAGCGCGATGGTAGGCGTCGGCAGAAGGATCGCCGGACAGAACGTGGGAACAGACTGGCCATTCCTTTCTGGCTAAACGCTAACAGCTAGTCGCTAAAAGCCACTTCCCGCGGAACGTCAAACTGGCCGGAAGACACGGCCCGAGATAGGATAAGGAGCTTCGTCCTTCCCATCACTTCGAGGTCTATCGTGCGACACTGCTCTGCTTTGTTTGTGGCATTCATGGGCATCGCGACCCTGCTGGGATCCTCCGGCTTCGCGGATCCACCCAAAACCGATGCGGCTGCCGATCAGGGCAAGACGGCACGTCAATCGCGATCCAAAAAGCCGCGACCCGAGTACGAGCTCCCGCAAGTGCGTAGTGAGTTGCCCAATGTGCTGTTGATCGGCGACTCGATCTCGATCGGCTACACGCTCCCCGTCCGCAAGTTGCTCGATGGCAAGGCCAATGTGTTCCGGCCTCAAACCAATTGCGGCCCCACATTGAACGGCTTGAAGAATTTGGACGCTTGGCTGGGTGATCGCAAGTGGGACGTCATCCACTTCAACTTTGGGCTGCATGACTTGAAGTACATGGGGCCAAACGGCGAGAACCTGCAGGATCCCAAGCTGCCGACCAGTCATCAACAGGTACCGATCGAGCAGTACGAGGAAAATTTGCGAGTGATTGCCAAGCGACTCAAGCAGACCGGCGCCGTGGTGATCTGGCGCGAGACCACTCCCGTGCCTTCCGGCGCCGGCGGACGTGTTCCCGGTGATGCGGCCCGATACAACGAAGCGGCTGCCCGAGTGATCGCCGAGTTGGGCGGGATCGAGACCGATCCGATGCATCGCTACGCAAGTGTCGACCCGATCCGCGGACTGCAGCGACCAAGCAACGTTCACTACACCGCTGAAGGCAGCCAGATGCTCGCTCAGAAAGTCAGCGAAATGATCCTGAAGGCGCTCGAATCGAAAGCAGCGTCCGAGCAGTGACGACCGACGCGCGCCAGCGTCCGTTTCCCTGCGCAATCACCATCCCAACCCGACGCGTCAGTTTTGAAGTTAGTTTCTGTCTGACTCTTCCTCTGAATCTTTTGTCATTCATTTTTTGTCAGCGATCCGTGACCTGTGATCCGCCGCGTTCGTGCTGGGCGACCAGGGTTGGCTGCCCGCGCGTGCCACCGCTCCGCGGTTTGAGGGGGTGTTTCGTGTGCCAACTGGGACTGCGTCGCAGCCTATCGAAAATCACC
>JBCCUO010000163.1:0-7326 GCA_039196805.1 Planctomycetota bacterium
CTGACTTTCAGACCTCATGGATTCAGATCGCCTTCTACGGCTCCTACTTTTGCCTTGCGCTTCCCGCCGCGATCTTCACCACCAAGTTCAGCTACAAGGTTGGCGTGTTGGTGGGATTGGGGATGTACATCGTTGGCGCGCTGATGTTTTTTCCGGCCAGCCAAACGATGAATTACTTTCATTTTTTGGCGGCGCTCTATGTGCTGGCTGGCGGTCTGTCGTTTCTGGAAACCGCGGCCAACCCCTATGTCATCGCGATGGGACCGGAAGAGACCGGCACACGACGCTTGAACTTGGCGCAGTCGTTCAATCCATTGGGCTCGATCTCGGGCGTCCTGATCAGCAAGTTCTTCATTTTGTCCAGCTTGAACCAAGCCAGCAGCGAAGATCGCGCCGCGATGAGTGCGGACGCGTTGCAAGCGGTCCAGCAAGAAGAACTTTCCGCCGTGATGGGTCCGTATGTCGGGCTGGCCATCTTCTTGTTTGTGATCTGGGTGGCAATTTTGGTGATTCGGATGCCCAAAGCATCTGACGACGAGATTCCACCCCTGAGTGAGTCGTGTGGATTCTTGCGGGGGCAACCAAGCTACGTCTGGGGCGGCATTTCCCCGTTCGTCTATGTCGGTGCACCGATCTGTGTGTGGTCCTACACGATTCGCTACGTGATGGCCGAAGTCGGATTGAACGAAAGCGCGGCATCGACTTACTACCTTGGGTCATTGATCTTGTTCGTGGCTTCCCGGTTCGTGTGCACAGCCCTGATGCAATTCATTCCGCCGTCGCGTCTGTTGTTCGCGTTGGCGGTGCTGGCCATTGCTTTGTCGGTGGGAACGATGTTCGCCAGTGGATACACCGGAGTGTTCTGTCTGGTGGGAATCTCGGGCTGCATGTCGTTGATGTTCCCGACGATCTTTGGGCTTTCCGTTCATGGCCTGGGCAAGCACACCAAGATTGGCGGTTCCGGGCAGATCATGGCGATCCTGGGTGGTGCGGTCATCACGGCGATTCAGGGTCAGGTTTCGGACGCAACCGATATCAAGATCGCCTTCATTGTTCCCGCGATTTGCTTCGCGTTGATCGCTTACTATGCGTTGTTCGAGGTCTCACGCGGTGAACGTCAGTCTGCGCCCCTTCAGGTGGCTTGACGCATGCTGTGTCGACTTCGTCGGTAACGAAACCCTTCCCTTACGCTAGGCCCTCCAGAGAACACGATGATTCTTCGACAACCCACGCAAGTCGCGGTTCTGCTAATCCTGTCCCTAGGTGTCACGGCAATGAGTCTGAAGGCTGAAACCCCCGGGCCAACGTTTGGTGCCGACGTTGCTGTTTTGAAGCAGCACACCGACGCGATTGTGCTTCGTGATGGCGATGCAGCCGTCGTCGTGGTCCCCGAATATCAAGGCCGCGTGATGACGGCGACAGCCCGAGGCGATCAAGGCCTCAGCTCTGGCTGGATCAACTACGACCTGGTGAAACAAGGCGTTGTTTCGCCCGAGCAGGCCAAAGGATCGCTGGACGAGCACATGTATGCCTTCGGGGGCGAGGAGCGTTTTTGGATGGGCCCAGAGGGTGGCCAGTACTCGATCTTCTTCGAGCCGAAGACGCCGTTCGATTTTGCCAGTTGGCACACGCCCGATCCGATCGACAACGAAGCCTGGAAAGCGATGGCGAAGACGGATCGCAGCGTCACGCTTGAGCATCGTTTCGGTCTGAAAAACCACTCCGGTACGGAGTTTTCCGTTAGCGTTCAGCGGAAAGTCAGCTTGCTGGACTCGGCCCAGATCTCCGAGCTGCTTTCGGTCACGCTTCCCGATTCGATCGACGCGGTCGCCTACCAGAGCGAGAACAGCGTCACCAACGAAGGCAAGGCGGCATGGACCAAGGACAGCGGGTTGCTATCGATTTGGATGTTGTGCATGTTCCAGCCCTCCCCAACGACCACCGTGTTTGTTCCCTACAACCAAGGCGACGAACAAACGCTCGGGAAAGTGGTGAGCGATGATTACTTCGGCAAGGTTTCATCCGACCGACTGAAGGTCAAGGACGGCGTCATCTACTTCAAGGCGGATGGTAAGGAGCGAGGCAAGATCGGACTGAGCCCGGAGCGTTCCACCGGCATCGCGGGCAGCTACGACCCGGCCGCCGAGAAGTTGACGCTGCTGATCTACGATCAACCCGCCCAACACAGCGGCTACGTGAACTCCAAGTGGGAACTGCAGGACCAACCGTACCAGGGTGACGCGATCAATAGCTACAACGATGGTCCAGTCGACGAGAGCGGCGAGCAAATGGGGCCATTCTACGAGTTGGAATCTTCGTCACCGGCGCTCGCACTGGAGCCGGGTGACACCGCAACACACAGTCAAACCGTGTTGCACCTGTACGGTGCCCCGGACAAGCTTCAAGCGGTGATCGAGAACAAGTTGAAGGTCGATCTGACACAGGTCGAAAGCGTTTTTCACTAGCACAACTTCACCCTCCCGCAGGCGGGTGGGTCGGGCTCTCAGGCCCGGGGAGGGCCCCCGATGCAAACCCTCTCCCGCCCTGAGAGGCCGACTCTCCCGGAGGGAGAGTGAAGTTCGATATCTCCGTCACTTCACCCCATAAAAAGTTGATGACGAACATGCATCTCCGCAACCTGTTCCCGGTCTTGGCGAGCTTCGCCTTGGCTTTGGGTTCCCTTCCAACGTCAGCGGCCGATTCGCCGCCCAACGTGGTGTTCATCCTTTGCGATGATCTTGGCTATGGCGACCTGGGTTGTTTTGGGCACCCCACAATGGAAACACCGCGTCTGGATCAGATGGCGGCCGAGGGTCAGCGATGGACCAGCTTCTATGCTCCCGCGAGTGTTTGTTCGCCATCGCGATCCGGCTATCTGACGGGACGCTACCCACTTCGCAATGGTTGTGCGGGGTCCGGACGCCGCCGTGTGTTCTTTGACAATTGCCCGAACGGCATGCCGGAAAAGGAAGTCACGATCGCGGAGATGCTGCGGGATGATGGATACACCAGCATTTGCATCGGAAAGTGGCACTTGGGCCACCAGCCCCAGAACTTGCCCACAGCACAGGGTTTTGACCAGTACTTTGGGATTCCCTACAGCAACGACATGGATGCGGCCAATCCGCGGCCCAACTATGGCGAACTGGCACGAACCTCGCCGCGAAAGCAAACAACGATCGATCACTATCGCGTTCCGCTGTTGGAAAGCGATCGGGAAGGCGAGTTCACGATCATCGAGCGTCCAGTTCAGCAGGCAACGTTGACCAAACGGCTGACCGATCGCGCAGTCAGCTTCATCGAAAAGAACAGTCAAAAGCCCTTTTTTCTATACTTGGCACACCCACAGCCACACATTCCGCTGTTCGCATCGGATGTCTATCACGATCAATCACGCCGTGGTCTCTACGGTGACGTGCTCAAAGAGCTGGACGCGTCGGTCGGTCGGGTGTTGGATCAACTGAAGTCCTCGGGTGTTGACGACAATACCCTGGTGATCTTTTCCAGTGACAATGGTCCCTGGTCGATCTTCAGCTTCCATGGCGGCAGCCAAGGGCCGCTGAACGGATCGAAGGGTACGTCTTGGGAAGGTGGTTTCCGTGTGCCCGCCATCTTCCGGTTCCCCGGCAAGATTCCGGCCGGCAGCGTGATGCGAGACATGGCATGTGGCTTGGACCTGTTGCCAACCATCGCGGCCTTCACGGGTGCGAGCGTACCGAATGATCGCGTGATCGATGGTGTCGACCTGTCGCCTTCGCTGCTTCGGGAAGAGCCTTCACCTAGGGAAGACTTCATCTTCTACAACGGTCGACAAGTCTGGGCAGCCCGCAAGGGCCCATGGAAAATGCACTACAAGTCGGCACGCCCCAAAGGACCCATGGAGCACGACCCGCCGATCCTGTTCCAGTTGGATTTTGATCCCGGCGAGAAATACAACATCAATGGTCATTTCACCGAGCCACTTGATGAGATCGACGCGTTGGTCAAAGACCATCAAGGCAGCTTCACGCCGACGCCCGACTTGATGAAGGCGATCGATGAAGCGGCTCGGATCGGCAACTAACTCATCGCGACGGAACCTCCGATGCTTCCCATTGCACTTGGACTCGACTTCGGCACCGAGTCGGCTCGCGCGATCCTGATCGACGCAAACGGCAAGGAACTTGCCGTTGGCACCGACGCTTACGCGCACGGCCAGATTGTCGAAACGCTGCCCGATTCGACGACCAAGCTTCCGGCCAACTACGCGCTCCAACATCCGACCGACTGGATCGATTCAGCGGCCAAGGCCACTCGTGACGCGCTGCAAGAATCCGGTCTGGATGGCAGCGAGATCGTTGGTATCGGCGTTGACTTCACCAGCTGCACGATGTTGCCGACAACGGCAAGTGGCACGCCACTTTGCTTGGATGACCAATGGCGCGGCACGCCACTGGCTTGGCCAAAACTATGGAAGCATCACGGCGCGATCGAACAGACCGATCGAATGAATCGGATCGCGCATGAACGTGGCGAGTCGTTCCTGAACCGTTACGGTGGCACGATCGGACTGGAATGGTTTTTCCCCAAGTTGCTGGAAACGATCGACGGGGCTCCCGAAGTTGCTGAGGCGGCGGACGTTTGGCTGGAAGCGGGGGATTGGTTTGTTTGGCAGTTGGTGGGCGGCGATCGGCAGACGTTGCCCAGGTCCACCTGCCAGGCCGGATACAAAGCGCTCTGGTCAGCGACGGACGGATTCGCGTCCCAGGACTATTTGAATGCGGTCGATCCAGGACTTGCAGAGGCGGCTGATCAAAAGATGCCGGGCCGAATTCTGAGTCCGGGTGAACGAGCGGGAGAGCTGTGCGACGTGATGGCTGACCGTTTGGGTTTGCCGGCGGGAATCGCTGTCTCCGCTGCAACGATTGACGCCCACTCCGCAGTCCCCGGTGTCGGCGCGGCCGAGCCGGGGACGCTGGTCATGGTGCTGGGAACCAGCAGCTGCCACATGCTCAATTCGACCACCGGCGCCGCAGTCGATGGCGTCGCCGGAATCGTCGAAGGTGGCATCTTGCCGGGCCTGTTCGGCTACGAAACGGGCCAGGCTGCCGTGGGAGACGCGTTTGCCTGGCTATTGAACCTGTTGAACTTGGATTCGTTTGACCAGCTGGGCGCCGACGCAATGCGGTTGCCACCGGGGGCCGAAGGGGTTTGCTGTCTGGACTGGATGAACGGTTGCCGCACGCCGTTGATGGACGGAGCACTGAAAGGAGCGTTCAGCGGGTTGTCACTTCAGTCCAAACCAGCCCACCTGTATCGCGCGTTGCTTGAGTCGTCTGCCTATGGACTTCGCTGGATCGTGGATGTACTTCGTGATGGAGGCGTGCCGGTCGAGGCATTCGTGGCAACCGGGGGCCTTCCCCACCACAACCCTGACGTGGTTCAGATCTATGCCGACGTCCTGAATACCGACATCGAGGTTCATCCGTCGCAACAGGGACCAGCGGTCGGCGCAGCGGTTCTTGGGATGGTCGCCGCGGGGTGTGAAACGACGGGATTTGAAACGGTCGCCCAAGCGGCGAAAGCGATGGCGGCCGTCGAGGACGCGAACAAGCGAGTCGTTCAGCCGCGTCCAGGAATTGCACCCGAGTACGACAAGCTGTACGCGGACTACCGAACACTCGCCAGAACGATGATGGAGATGCAACGATGAGAATTCAGCGAATGACCGTGCCGGTCCACCTGGCGTTGGCCTGTCTGCTGGCGACATTGACGGTCACGTTGGACGCCGCGGAGCCGATCACAACCGCCTCGCTTCTGGAATAGATGGCCGACCGTGACGCCGTGGCTCGTTTTCCGTCGCCGGGATACACGGCGCTGCAAACCAGCAGCTACGACCAGTCTTCCAAGACGCCGGGCACAGAATCCTGGACAGCCAACCGAGACTACTCGCAGTTCCTGGGAAGCGAGACCCGCGAGGGGCGAACCGAGTACGTCATGCTGGACGCGACCGGCCCCGGAGCGGTCGTCCGTATCTGGTTGACCTGGGCCGGACGTCCGACCATTCCGTTTTCCGACGGCACCATCCGGTTGTACTTGGATGATGCCGAGCAGCCAATCGTTGAGGCGGCCGCTTCGCAGTTCATCGATGGCGGAGGCATGGCTGATGGTGGCCCCTTCGGTGCAGCGCCCTTTGCCTATGGTGTTTCCGAAGAGACGCCGCATGATCGCCGCGGTCACAACCTGTTCGTGCCCATCCCGTTCGCGGGTCGCTGCAAGATCACCTACGAAACAAAACAGGAACTGGACGCGACGGGAAGGATCAACGAATCGTTCTACTACCACGTTGGCTATCGGCTCTACGATTCGGGAACGGATGTCAAAACGTTCTCCATGGATCAGTGGGATCAACTCAAGGACCTGCGTCGTGACGTGGCGTACCGTTTGAACAGCGTTGTGGCTCTTGAAAACTCTCGGGACGATCCGCCGACTGTTGCCGCGGCGAACCCGGTCATCCAGATCGCGGCCCGGCAAGCACACACGATCCAAGTGGCCAACGCGGAAGGAGCGATTCGCGAAATCAAACTGGATGGTTCCAAGCTTTCGCCTCAGCAACTGCGTTCGACGCTCGTCTCGCTGGAGTTTGACGGCATCGAGACGATTCGCGTCCCACTGGAAGGTTTCTTTACGACCGGCTATCTCCCCAGCCCTTTTCAAACGTGGATGACCGCCGTCAGTGACTCGCTGGTGATGCAGAACCACTACACGATGCCCTTCCGCAATTCGGCAACGCTCCGGTTAATCAATCTGAGTGATCAAGCGGTGACCATTCCTTCCATTCAGATTCAGACCGGGAACTGGAATTGGAATGATTCGTCCATGCATTTCCATGCCGAGTGGAATCTGGATCGACGACTGAAGACCGGAGTCGCGAAGACTCAAGACGATCGCAAAGGGGTCCAAGACTTGGACTTCTTGGCCGCCACGGGCTCCGGTGTCATGGTTGGTGACAGCGTAACTCTGTTCAGCGGGGCGGCCCGCTGGTGGGGTGAAGGGGATGAAAAAATCTGGGTCGATGGCGAGACTTTTCCGTCGCATTTCGGCACAGGCACCGAAGACTACTACGGCTATGCATGGTGTCGGCCGGAACGTTTCTCGATGCCACTCCACGCTCAGCCGGTCGGTCGCGGAGCACTGTTGGGGGGACCTGTTGTGAACACTCGCATTCGATCGTTGGACGCGATTCCGTTTCGCAAGTCAATCGATTTTGACATGGAGATCTGGCACTGGTCCGACACGGAGGTCGATTACGCCCGTACCGTTTTCTGGTACGGACGCCCTGGAGCC
>JBCCUO010000164.1:0-7272 GCA_039196805.1 Planctomycetota bacterium
GCGAGAAATGCGATTCGCGTTCGTATTCGGCTCATCATTTAAGGATAGGGCGGCCAACTGGTCAGGGGCAAGCACGAATTGCGAAGTCCCATCAATTTGATGCCCATTCGGCATCCCCAACCCGCCAATTCTCGTCGAAAAAGCCGACCAAGATCACCTCACCAGGCGTCTGGGTGGTCGCACCGTCACGGACGTTGACCAACGCCCAATCAGGCAACTTGGGCGTCTGTCTCGCGTTGTTCAGATAGTCGTACTCGCGATACGTGAACCCGCTGTTCAGTACGAGATAGCGACTGGGGTTGAGCGGATTGGGGTAAACCAGGATCGGAACGTGACCCGGGCGTGGCACCTGATGGTCACCAACATTGAGCCCAGAATCTGACCAAGAAACGGGCAATCGGTCTGCCATCCGAGCGATCAACGCATTCGAATCGGGATCGCCAAAGGCCACCAGGTTTGATTTGGCAATCATTTCGTCGGTCACTTCCGTATCCAGCACACGTCGTACGTCGCCACGAAAGTGCTGTCGCCAATGCTTCATCGCGTGCTCCGACTCTGCCTTCGTCCACTTTTCGACCGTGGTGTCCTTGGAGCTCGAGCTGGGCAGCACGAAGACAAACGAATCCATGAATGCGTCATCGATCGGACCCTGCATCCCAGGACGCTTTCGCAGTTGATTGTCTTGTCGATCCACCATCCATTGGCCATGGCTATTCGCAAGTGGGACACGAAATGAACGGTCCGAGTGAACGAAACCCGCGGGGATCATCTGGTTGTCGATCGTGACCACAACGCTTCCGCTGGCGCGTCCGGGCCACTGACCAGCTTTGAAATCAAGCGTCAGTCGACTGACATTGTCGGTCGTTACGCTGATTCGATTCTCGTCTTCAACACTTGCTTGGACCGTTGCCGGCGACCAATGCCGCTGCAAACCTTGAACATCGATCCAGTGCATCCGGTGGTACCGAAGCGTGTGCGTCACAAACTTCAGACTACGTGGCGTCGCAAAATCAGCTGACTTAGCGAGCCGATCCATTTTCGCTTCGATCACCTGCTTGGCTTCGGGATGTATCTTGTGGCCGGTGCCCGGGCCGATGACATGAGTCATCTCAACCGATAGCTCGCTCAATCGAGCTTCCATCACGTCAGCCGCCTGCTTTTGACGATCCACCTCGCCGCTGTATACAACCGTTGGGCAGTGCAGCAGGTTCTCTGCCCATGGCGGGTTGTCATAGAGACGCCAGAGCTTCTTCTGGTAAGCCGGAGTCGTCTGCTCAACCGGCTCACCCTGAAAGAAGTCCAAAAACTTCGCTGTCTCGGAAAAGCCCGCACCCGGATTCGCGGCGAACCAGCGATCGGCGTAGTGCGTGGCAAACTGCCAACAGGCAGCCCCACCCATCGAGAACCCTCGCACGCTGATCCGATCAGAATCGACCGGAAGGCGACGCTTGACGTAATCTAGTGCTTCGAAGACATCAACTTCGCCGGCAAAACGGAACGCGTTGGTATAGCGACCATAAGGGTGCAACACGATCGTGTCGGCTGGGGTGTATTGGCCCGCGTCGCGACTTTGCTTCGACAGGAATCCTGCTTCGCTCAACTTCTCTCCCCGACCATGAAACCAAATGTCTAATCGCCGAACGCGAGAATCACCGGCAACCCAACCAGCTGGTATCACCAACGCGTATGGCTGAATCGACCCATCAATTCGTGACCGAAAGCCGCCGATCGCCAATTGCTGGTCAGTACTATGGACGGCACCGACCAACTGAGCCCAAGTTGCTCCCGCCTCGACTCGCTGAATTCGCACCAACGCTTCGTCCAACAAGGTTCGAGCATTCGTGACGTCGCGTGGTTGATAGAACTGCTGGAATTCGATCGCCAGCTCAACCGCTCGCGGAAACACCAGGACCTCGGATTCCAGATCATCAAGACGCCCTCGGGCAACCAAATCCTTTTCGGATACCGAATCCCTAGTCTCCGCCCAGCGCGATCTGACTCTCCGACACGCAGTCAACAGCGACTGCGTCGACTCCTCGTCCAGAGCGTCACCGATCGGTGGAATCGGCCGCACCGTTTCGGCCGAATTGTCGGCCGGGCCGTCCGACGACGACGATGCCGAGAGACCAATGAGCAATAACGAAGCAACGAACAGGCGATGCAAACTTGGCATGGGAACCTGGGGGTGGGCGCAAGGGTGAAACATCAAGCGGGACGACGCTCAGCAGTGCAGCGATGATAGACAAGATCGCGACTCTTTGTGCCTTCCGGTCTGCGGATCCGCCAGTCCCGATTCGTCACCGCGCTTCCGAATCCTTCGGAAATTCGAAGAGAATCACTCAAGTCAATCGCTCGATGCGTCTTGATTCCCGGTCGTTCCGCTTGTTAACCAGAGGGCTGCTTCGCTCCCACCGATCACCGGGTCTCCCATGCCTTACGGCCTCTATCTCTCCGCCTCTGGCGCGCAGGCCCAGAGCCATCGTCTACAAGTCTTGAGCAACAACCTGGCCAACGTGGACACGCCCGGTTTCAAGCCGCAAGAAACGGTGCTTCAAGCTCGATTCGCAGAACTGATTGAAGAAGGCCAGGTTTCACCGGGATTGACCGGCATTGATGACCTGGGTGGTGGCGTAACAGTGCAGCCATCTCAGACCAACTATCAAGCAGGGCCGATCCAACAGACCGGGCGTGAAACTGACTTTGCAATCCACGATACGGAATCATTCTTCGTGATCGGACGGGGCGAAGACCAGTTGCTGACTCGGGCAGGCGACTTCTTGTTTGACAACCAAGGTCGATTGATCACTCAGTCAGGTGAGCCGGTGATGTCAACCGAAGGCACACCGATCCAGATTGAACCAGGAATACCGATTCAAGTCGGCCCGGAAGGAACGATCCGCCAAGCGGGCAGCGAGTGGCAGTTGATGCTGGCGAAACCCAAGAATCCGGGTGATCTAACGCACTTGGGCGGCAACCTATTCAAGCCGCTAGCGGACATTGACCTTGTCGGACCGACGGAAAGAAACGTAGTAGCAGGGTCACTGGAGCGGTCTGCTGTCAGTCCGACCGCCGCGATGATGGAATTGATCGAAACCACAAGGGTTTACGAGGCCAACGTCCAGATGATCAAGAACCAGGACAACGTGCTGGGCACGTTGGTGGGACGTCTGCTGCAGTAGTCACCCCAGGCGCGGAAACCGTCCAGGCCACTGACACCACTCCAAGGATGGATCGATGAGTGTTCAAACCCTATATACCGCCGCCACCGGCATGGAGGCGATGGAAACCAAGTTGGACGTGATCGCCAACAACTTGGCCAACATCAACACCACCGGCTTCAAGAAAGATCGAGCCAACTTCGAAGACCTGCTGTACCGAACCGAGGTCTACCCCGGCGTTCAGGACGCAACACAGACTCCCACAGCCGTCGGAACACAGGTTGGGCTTGGCGTCCGCGTGACCAGCACCCAAACCGATCAGCGGCAGGGAACGCTTCAGCAGACCGGACGGGACCTTGACCTGGCGATCCGCGGTAAGGGTTACTTCCGCACGATCGATCCTTCGACGCAGGACACGATGTTCACTCGCGCCGGCAACTTGGACATCAACGCCAACGGGCAATTGGTGATCGGATCCGCGAACATCGGTCGTTTGCTGGATCCTCCGATCACCATTCCGCCCGACACCACCGCGCTGGTGATCAATACGAACGGCGAGGTGATGGTCCGTCAGCCGGGGCAGGTCGAACTGAACAACGTCGGCCAGATCCAGCTGTCACAGTTTGTGAACCCAGACGGCTTGCTGAAAGTCGGCGAAAACATGTACCTCGAAACCGACGCATCGGGTCCCGAAGCACTCAACAATCCCGGCATTGAGGGACTGGGCGTGTTGCAACAGGGCAATCTGGAAGCTTCCAACGTTGAACCCGTGCAAGAGTTGATCGACTTGATCACGACCCAGCGCGCTTTCGAAATGAATAGCCAAGCCGTCCAAGCCGGCGACCAAATCATGCAAAACATCTCCAACCTGCGTAGATTCTAAGTGGTCAACACCGGGCATCAGAATGCCGTTGCAATCACCACGTTGATCGCAGCGTTCCTCTTCGCGCCGACGCGCTGCGCATACGCTCAGAATCAAGTCCGCACTTTCGCCAACCGTCGGCCGGTCACTCCGATGCAGGCGACGGCATCCGTTTGGAGGTTTCAGTCGCGCACTCCCGTTGTCTTGTCCACCTCCGTCGTTCGACTAGGCGACATTGTGACGCCCGTCGACCCCGATCTGCCTTCCTGGTCGCGTCTTCGCAGGTCTCCCGTGGACTTGCTGCCAACGGATGGGACCCCCATGACCATCTCCTGCCAGCGATTGGGGGATATGATTCGGGATGCCGAAGCCACCAGCCAATCGGTGCAGTGGATTGGTCCTCCCACGATCTCTGTTCGATACGTCCGCCCGGAATCGCAATCGTCCAGAGTGGTCCCCGCATCGGCGACCGTCGCACACCCCCTCAAGGAAGCGGGACCGGGGTTCACGGCACAAGACTTGCCCGCCGCCACGTGGATCGATCCTATCAAATCGGCACGATTGGTCAGCCTGATTCGCGGCACACTCGAACGGATGGATCCAGACACGCCGGCCAACTTCGAGTTGATCGTCGATCCGAAACAGCCGGCGCTTCAAGCACTGATTGAGGCACGCAGCATCTACGCCACTCGCTGGATCGGCCCCGTGCAAGAAGGCTCTTGTTCTTTGGAAGTCACCGGCCGTGGACTTGGAGGCCCCGTCCAAGTGGTCCTGCCAGTCACACTCAAGCCCCACCCCATGGCCGTCGTCCCGCGGCGCAACTTCGCGCGCGGAACACGCTTGACCGCGGCTGACCTGTCGTTGCAGCCGGTGCCGAATGACAAGTGGGACGACGAATACAGTTCTGACCCACAGTCGCTGATTGGCAAAGAAGTATTTTCCAGCGTTCGTGCCGGCAAGCCAATCAAGCACAGCCAGGTCGGCGATCCGATCTTGATCCGCCGCGGCGACTTAGTCGAGCTGCAAGTCATCGGTGGAGGCGTTCGCGTCACGATCAACGCGCGTGCGACACAACCCGGAAGCCTGTCGAGCGTCATTGAGGTGGAAACCGATAATCCCCGCAAGCGACATCTTGCTCGAGTGGTATCGCCCTCCACCGTTCAGATTCTAACGCGCAGCACCGGAGCCCTTCGATGAACGCCCATATGAGTCCTTTCGGCGGAGTGCTTTTGTTGGCCGTGGCGACAGCGTCCTCTTTTCTGCAGCCCGGAGCCGTTGTCGCGCAGAACAGCTCACTGCTGCATCGAACCCGCTCATCCGGCAATGCCACTCCGCCGTGGATGAGCCCTCAGATTCGCCCCACCGCAGTCTCCCCAGCCCAAGGCATGACCGCAGTGCAAGCACCGCCGACCGCTCGTATGCCGCTGCAGCCCCTCCAGGCTCCTGGTACCGCGGCGGCGATCGCCGGACCGGAACCAGGACTGACGCTGGAGCAAACCAGCTGGATCTACGACCCGCCCCGCCCCCTACGGACGTTCGCCGTTCATGATCTGATCACCATTCGAGTGGATGAGATCGCACGCGTGATGGCAGAAGGAAACGCCGAGAATCGCAAGTTGTCACAGTTTTCGGCAGTCCTCTCCGACTGGATTCGCCTGACACGCGGGCGGCTACGGCCCGATCCTCAAGAAAACGGTGATCCCACGGTCGCCGGTCAAACCAACGGTCAGTTTCGTGCCGAGTCGTCCGTCGATTCCCGTGAAAGCATGACCTTCAACATCACCGCGGAAGTAGTGGACATCAAGCCCAACGGAAACTTGGCATTGGAGGCAAGGAAGACGTTTCACGTCAACGACAACAGTTGGACGACCGCGTTGGTTGGCTTCTGCCGTGCTCAGGACGTTGGCCCCGACAACGTCGTGTTAAGCCGCGACATGATGGGCCTGGAAATCACGAAACGAGATCACGGCCACCTGCGAGATGGCTACAAACGCGGCTGGCTCACCCGCGCCTTGGATCGAATGAATCCGTTCTAACGATTGATTCCAGAAACCCTCCCGCTTGCGAAAGGCCGAGGCGTACCGGCGTGCCCCAGCGATCGGCCAGTGATTCCCTCCCTGTCGACTACCAATCCAATGAACCAAGCGATCTTCAAATCAGCAGCCCGACGGCTTGCAACGGTTCTGCTGGCGGCCGGTGTTCTTGCCCTACCAAGAGCGGCCCTGGCCCAAGCATCAGGCGGAATGCGAATCGGCGACATCTGTCGCTTGAAAGGGCAAGAAATCAACACGCTTCAATCCGTTGGTTTGGTTGTCGGGCTCAATGGGACCGGCGACGGAGACATGCGTCCCACGAACCTTGCCACCGCCAAATTGATGCAGCGGATGGGCATTCCAATGTCGATGGATGCCAACGGTCGCTTACTTGAAAGCGACGTTGCCGATTCCAAAAACACGGCGTTGGTCTTGGTCACCGCCAAGATCCCTGGTGTCGGTGCCCAGCAAGGTGACACGCTGGACGTCTCCGTCAGTGCCTTGGCGGCCAAGAGCCTGGAAGGGGGCACGCTGATTCAGACGTCTCTTCGCGGACCACGCACCGATGATCCGACCATCTATGGACTGGCCCAAGGAAAACTGCAAGTCAGCTCGACTGGCTCATTGACGAACGCCAAGATCAGCGGCGGCTGCAAGATGGAACAGTCAGTGAAGACCGAGTTTGTCTCCGACGGCAAATTCACCTTGATCGTTGACCGTGACTTTGCTGGGTTCAAGACGACCCGTTTGATCGAGAACGAGATCAACACGGATCCGCTAGTGGGCGCCAGCGAAAACAGCGGAGGTGTCAGCGGAGTCTCCGATAGAACGGCTCGTGCGATCGACCAACTTCATGTCGAAGTACGCATCCCCGACCGCTTCTTGCTCAGCAACAAGCCGATTCAGTTCATTTATCCGCTTTTGGACCTCACGATTCAGTTGCCGCGACGATCCAATCGGGTCGTCATCGACGAAGAAGAGGGGATTGTCGTCATCGGAAAGGACGTTGAGATCGCGCCTGGACTGATTGCGCACCGCAACCTACGGATCGATACCGGGGCGGTGGGACTGGTCAGCATCGGCAGCAAAAAAGACACCGTCGCCAATGCCAAGCTCAAAGACTTGGCCGACGCACTCAATGCACTGAGCGTGCCCACGGATGATTTGATCGTGATCATCAAGAATCTAAAACTCAAAGGCGACCTCTACGGCGAAGTGA
>JBCCUO010000165.1:0-7267 GCA_039196805.1 Planctomycetota bacterium
GAAGGCGGATCAAGGGTAGGGTCGAGAGTCAGAAGACCTACCGTGTGCCGGACACGACGTGATCTTCTCGGGTGAGATCCGTGTCACCGACGTGATCGGTACCTCGATGGCGTATTCGGACTGACCGTGTCCGTTCGCACTCGCGTCCCGTTCGCGCCGTTTTCCCAATCGCGGACGTGTTCGTCGCCTCAGTGCTGCATTCACCACATGGTGAAAGCCAGCTTTGGCGGGATCCATGCCGCATGCAACCGAAAATGGGTTTTCGTATTTCGATGCGACGTCGTCATGCGTGGACGCTAATCGAATTGCTGGTGGTCATCGCGATCATCGGGGCACTCGTGTCGGTGCTCCTTCCGGCCGTCCAGTACGCGCGCGAATCGGCTCGGCAAACCAGCTGTCGCAACCACATGCGCCAGATCGGGCTTGCACTTCACCAGTACCACGGAACCTACCGGTCCTTGCCGATCGGCTGTGTCGAGTGGCGCGGGTGGCGACAAGATCATCGCAAGAACATGGCTTGGTCGGCGATGTTGCTGCCTTTTCTAGAGCAGCGTGCGTTGCACGATGCAATTGACTTTGACTACCCGTACGACCACGAAGTCAACGCGGTCGCCGCATCCACCAATGTCAGCACCTACCTCTGCCCGACCGCCGTCAACGATCAGTCGGTGCCCGGGCGGATTAGCTACGGCGGGCTCTTCGGCGAGCGGTTGGTCGACTCCCAGTCCAACGATGGAGTGTTCCTGCACGATCGTGTGATTCGGTTCCGCGACTGCACGGACGGTTTGTCCACAACACTTTGCAACGGCGAAGATGTGGTTGGCCCCGACAGTCAATGGATTAACGGTCACAACGTTTTCGTCCAGTCGCATCCGATCAACTCCAAATTAGCATGGATCGGCGACAACGAGATCCGGTCCCAACACCCCGCCGGGGCGATGGTGTTGTTCTTGGACGGTTCCGTCCATCTCCTTAACGAATCGCTCGACACCAACGTGCTGGGCCAGATCATTACACGTGCCAAGAGAGAAGTAATCGATGCCAATGCCTTTTAGTCGCCTTGCTCAAGCGTGGTGGTCGATTGCGATGACACTCGCTTGCACTTCCATGACACTTGCCGAGACGACCATCACTTTTGATGACTTGACCTTGCTGCCCCAGCAACAGGGAACTGACGGAAGTTACTTTGATGGCTACGGCCCAGATTCAGCGGTCGATTCAAACTGGAGTACCGGCGGCGTCTCATTCAACACCGTTCAGTTTCTATCCGGGTTCAGCTACTCCAACGTCAACAACACTACCGACATCGTGCTTCCGGGCGGTCCTTTTCGCCTGAATCAGTTTGCCGCGATCACGGGAGTCGACGCCAGCGGAAGCGGGAACTACGTGACGGTGTTTGGCAACTCGAGGGTCGATCGGCCTTCTGAGGGCTTTCCCGCTGAGCCGAATGCGATCATGACCTTTGACCAGCCCACGATCGTGCAAAGCGTTGACGTGACGAATACGACGTACAGTTACCTAGCGATGCGAAATGGCACGGTCGCCTCGCCGACGCCCCCGTTTGGTTCAGGAGACTTCTTCGAAGTCATTTTCCTTGGATACAACGATGCGGCGGCGACCGCGGAGTCGTTGACCGGCGAGGTCCGCTTCACGCTTGGAGACTACCGGACGACCGTTTCGCCGGACAACTTAGTGGACGAGTGGACGACGGTCGCATTGGCGGGACTAGGAGCGGTTGAGGCGATCGAAATTCGCTTCAATGGTTCTGATACGCAAGTCCTGAACTTCACCGGCGAGCCGGGTTTGTACGTCAACACGCCCGCTTACGTTGCTCTGGACAACCTATCAATCACAGCCGTGCCCGAACCATCTCTCCCAGCCGCTCTGGCCATCTCATCTCTAGCCGTAGCACTGTTCCGAAGATCGCGCAACGTAGCTTGACCATGGTTGGTCGCACCTCCGAAAGCCTCCGCGGCTTCCGCTTCCATCGATCGGTCGATGCCCTTCGCAGCTGAAGACGGCTCGTGATCACCGAGCGATCGCTCGACAGTGAGTCGCAGGCGAACTCCGTGAGCCAACCTCCTGCTTACCTACGGGGCGCGATGAACCCTACTTCGCCAATGATCTTGGCCGCTTCGGGAGACGTGGTCGCCCACCTGATGAACTTCATCGCCTCGGGACTCTCCTTGCCGTCGATGGTGTAGTAGTAGAGGTTTCGGGAAAGTGGGTAGGTGGCAGCATTACGAGGCTCCGCGCTGACACCGTCCACCTTCACCGCGCGGACGCCCTTCGCGCCAGCATATGAGAGTCCAACGTATCCGACGCCCCCCAAGTCGGCCGCCACGGCACTGACGATCTCGCCGTTGCCTTCCATCTTCTTGGTCGACGAACCGTACTCGGCACCGCCCATCGCAACGGACTGAAACACCTTGAACGTTCCTGATGACTCGTTTCGTGTAAACGCGTTGACGACCGGGTTGCCGGGCACCGTCTTCCACGTGGCCACCTGACTGGTAAAGATCGCGGCGACCCCCTTCACCGGAAGGTTATCGACAGGGTTTTCGCTGTTGACGATCACGGCAATCATGTCCACACCAGCGACGTGTTCGTTGACCTTCATCCCAGCATCTTGCAGCGACTTCTTCTCCGAGTCCTTGATCGGTCGCGACGACATCCCGATATCAGCCGATCCAGCAAGCAAGCTTTTGAAGGCAGCCGAGGAGCCCTCAGCAACGATGTCAAAGTTAGTGTCGCCAGCAGCCTTTCGGAAAGCGTCCGCCAACTTGGGAACCATTTTGTCGCCAAGCGTATCCGAGCCGCGAAGCGCAATGGTCTGGGCATGAGTGGACGCAGCCAACACGAGGGTGGCAACCAAGGCCAAAGCATTTCGCTTCACGGTATTCTCCAGACAAAGTTCAGGTTTCTAAATGGCATCCCCTCCGTCAAATAGCAGGGGAACTCAGCGGTCCCAGTAACTTTCACAACGCCGCTAATCGCACAACCAACGCGAAGCCCGTTTCATCAAAGATTCATCGACTTGTCTGATCGAGCCACTCGGTAATGAGCCCGGTCATGTCCACTTCGGGGTGCGACATCGCCGTGTGGCCGCCGCCGATTCGTGCCATCGCAGCGTTGGGCAGTCGCTGTGCCAACAACTCGCCTGAGCTTGGAGGTACCGTGCGGTCGTTTTGCGACACGACGACGAATGCGGGGGTCTGGATCCCTTTCAGCTGGTCGCGCCGGTCCAGCTGACTGATCAGTCGGATTCTCCTGCCGAGTGCGGACATCGGAACATCACTAACACACTGCCACCATTGCTGACGCGTTTCCCACGGCAGATCGTCGGCAAAGAGAAACCGTTCGCGATGTTTTCGTGACCGCGGCGGACTGGGCCGGCCCGGCAGCAGGTACGAGAGCATCGCCCCCGCTCGAATCAGCAATCGGTGGGGGTAATGCGCGAACGTGTTGACCAACACCAAGCGATCGACGCAGTCCGGGAACGCCATTGCCAACTCGATCGCCACACCTCCACCGAACGACTCGCAAAGGACGATGCTCTGCTGGTTCGGCTGACGCACTCGCTGGATCCTCTGCGCAGCCTCCTCCGCCAAAGTCCGGTAAGTCTGGGAACCGGTCTGGGGATAGCCGTGGCAATGCAGCGAGAATGCTTCGGCCAGTCTCGGCTGAGCAAATAGCAACCGACCGGTTCCGTCCAGTCCGGGCAGATAAAGCATCAGGGGTTTGGCTGAGGTCATCGTTGTCTCGGTTTCACGCCGGAGTTTCGCGTCGCATCAGCGACTTTTCTTCGGATGCATCACGTCCGCGTCAAGGTCATGTCGACATCAACGGCCAGAAATTGCTATAGCCGGGCGCATGCACTTCCGAGCCAGGACGCCTGCGTCCCTGTTTGCGCTCGGAGTGAAATCGACGACGGTTAGTGGAGTTTGGCATGTTCGCGTTGATTGGCGTTCCGATCACGTCCGCGTTTTTGTTCACGATGGGAGGAATCCTGATCGGCTACCTCTTCTGGTACCCGGACCGGTCCGCCGCGATCGAGGCACGCGACGACGCAGAGAATCGCTACCTGAAGGCTCGATCCGTGGTACGTCGTCGACGAAGCGAGCGGCTGCACCTGAAGCGAACTCACGATCAGCTGACCAACCAGGTCGCTGATCTGCAACGCGAGAATAAAACCCTCAAATCATCGCAGAGCCACCTTCGGTTTACCGAGCAAGAGCTTAACGAGCGCGTCCATACCCTGGTCTCAGGACAAACGGGAAGTGGATCGTCAGCATCCGAGATCGCGTCCCTCAAGAAGCAACTTCACGCCGCGAAATCGGACTCGCAATCACTGAAAGAGCAACTTCAGCGATCCGCAAAGAAACTCGGCAACCTTGAGTCACAGGCGACCGCTGCGGCGAAGACCGACGCCAGCGAAGCTGAAGCCGACAAGCTGAAGGAGGAGTCGGACGAACTTAGAGCCGATGCAAGCCAGCTTCGTACCACAATCGCCAAACTGAAAGCGAATCTGGAGCAGCAGGGACGGGCTTCCGCTGATCAACAGCAGGCAGCCGTATCGGCCAACCTACAGATGGACAAGCTGAAGGCCAAACTGAACCAGGAGCAAGCCAAACACGCATCGCTGGCCCGGCAGGTCACCGAACTCGATGCTGAGAATTCACAGCTCCGCGATGCCAAACAGACTCTGCTTGCGGATCAGATCGAGCAAACGAAACAGCTGGCCTCGCTAAAGCAGCAGCGTGAACAATGGCTCCTCGACCAGCACAAGAGCAACGACAAGGTCAGTGAAGCCCATCAGGCAGTCGCCGAACTTGAGCAGGCGATGGCTGCGCGGGACACAGACCTCGGTTCCCTGCAACAACAGCTGGAGCAAACTCAGTCGGATGAAGAGTCGCTTCGCCATGAATACGACGCCCTGCAATCGCGTTTAGAGGAGACGCAGCGAGCTTTGACCGAACACCAGACTCAACTGAGTCAATCTGAGCTGACTTCGCAGCAGCACCAGGCGACCATCGGCGAATTGAAATCTAAGTTGCAATCCGCGCAAGCAGTCGGAGACGAAATCGCCGCGAAGACTGCTGCCGTCAACGAAATGCGTCAGCGACTGGAAGGCTCCGACCAAAAACTTGCAGAGCTGAAAGCTGAGCTTGAGCAGACCAGCCGTCAATTGCACGATGCCCATGAAAGCCTCTCTCAGGCCGACGATCGAACGGCTCAGCTGCAACAAACGGTAAATCAACGCGACGAACGGCTCAGCCAGGTGGGCGAAAAACTGGCCGCACAGGCAACCGTACTGAAAGAGCTTCGCGAAGAGATGGACGCTAAGGAGCAGCAGTTGGTAACCGCCGAGGCCCAAAGTGATTCGTTGCGAATTCAGCTGCAGGAAGCCGAAAACCAGCTGCAGCGACAGGAATCACTGCAGAACAAGTTCGGTGAGGCGCAGACTCGCATCCAGTCACTGCTGCAACAACGCGATCAGCTGGCCACCGAGGCACAGGCGGCACAGCAGTTGGTTGTCGCCAAGCAAAAAGCAGAAAAGCGGATCGGAGAGCTGCAGACCAAGCTGGGCAAAGAATCGGAACAGGTCCGCGCCCTGAAATCGCAGGTCGACGCCGCACGCAAAGATCTGGAGTCCACCAAACGATCTCAAAAAGAATCTGACCAACAGGTGTATGTCCAATCCAAGTTGGTCGAAAAGCTTCGCGTCGATTTGGGACAAGCCGAGACGTATCGTCCGCAAACCGAGCAGCTGCAAAAACAAGTCTCTGATTTGGAATCCATGCTTCGCGACGCTGTCAACGAGCACGAAGCGAGCTTGGAGGAGAACGCCCGGATGGAGCAGCGACTCCGAGATTTGGAAGAGCGGATTCACGAGGCGACCCAGACGATCCGGGACCTTCGACGTGGACGCATCGCCTTTCCAGGCGACGACATGAAGTCCGCCGCATAGAGCATGGCTCGCGTGTTGCGGATGGTTCGTTGAACAGCCGCTGGGGGCCGGCCGGCGCCAGTCAGTTGGACGGTTCGATGGTGAAAAGAACCGCGCCTACGCGCAGCGGCTGCCAAATTTTCGGGCGAGGCGGGCACCAGCGAGCTTCTGACGGCCCGGGCAGCGACCGGCAAGCACCACGCTTGGCAACCGAAGCGGTTAAACTACGGACCGACTTTAGAATCAATGCGGCCGGTCTCGATCGATCATCCACCGTGCTCGGGCATCGATTCTGATTCGTCGTTCATGACGAAACCTTGTGAACTCCCCTCCGTGACCGCCTGCTGCTGGATCCTCATGTTTGCTCGAATCGACACTGGCCAAGTTTGGCCGCTTTCCGCTCTGCCCAGTCGACTTGCCTTTTGCTTTCTGATCGCTAGCTCCTGCACGACGTGCTCCGCAGAAATGATCGATGTCTTCTTTGGCACCACCACGCCTCGAAACGGACTGAGTCAGGGGATCTATCACGCGGGATTTGATACCGAGCGTGGCAAGTTTTCCCAACCCACCCTGGCCGCGAAGATGTCGGGTTGTGGTTTCCTAGCGCTGCATCCCAATGGCAACGTACTTTACTCGACCGGAAGTCCAGACGGTGGCGCAGAAATCACCGCGTTCCGCGTCAGCGGAAAGCCAGGTGAGTTAACGTTGACGATGATCGGCAGCCAACCGACCAGCGATGGTGGAGCGGCTCATTTGACCGTGGACCGAACGGGCAAGCTACTGCTCTCGGCCCAGTACGGTGGCGGTTCAACGTCGATCTATCCACTTGCCGAAGACGGCGCGATTGCCGCACCGGGAAAGCCGCACGAGCACAGTGAGCTGGCGACACCGGCTGGATCTGGTGTCGTGCCACGCCGTCAGGATGCTCCACACGCGCACTGGTGTGGCACGTCGCCAGACAACCGCTTTGCGTTTGTCCCGGACCTGGGCATGGATAAGGTGGTGATCTGGAAGATCGACGCGAAGTCGCCTTCACTGAAGCACCATGGCTTCGGCGTCTGTCCTCCGGGCGGTGGTCCCCGGCACATGAAGTTCAGCCCGGACGGAAAGACGATTTATGTGCTGAACGAGTTGTCTCTGTCCGTCACTCGGTTCGCGTACGACGCTGCTTCAGGGTCGATGACGGCGCTACAGACACTGCCCGTCCTGAGCGAAGCGGTCAAGGCAAAGGAAACGTTCAACAGCGCATCCGAAATCCGCGTTCATCCCTCGGGCCGCTTCGTTTACTCGGCGAATCGCGGCAACGACAGCATCACC
>JBCCUO010000166.1:0-7266 GCA_039196805.1 Planctomycetota bacterium
AATCCGATAGGCCAGCTGGGCACGCTGACCTGTTGCTGCCCAGTGCTGGTCCGTTTGAACTGGTGATTTGTGCTGCCGCCCGCATCACCGAATGGCTCCAGGTTGACCGTATCGGCCGCGGTCAATTCCAGCGGTTGTTGTTCAGAAAGGTAGACCGCCGAGCTTTGTCGAATGTCGACGACTCCCCTTCCACCTGGAAGTCGGGCCAATTGTGCCGAAGCAAGCGTGTCGACCAGATTGCTTCGGCTGCTGCTGGCGAAAAAAATCATCGGCAGCGATGCCAATGAAGCGATCAATGGCACGCACCAACCGAATCGCTCCAGCTTGCCTTGACGATAGAACCACGTTCCAACGACCGACGTCGCGATCACGAACAGCGCCAAGGATCCCAGCACCATCCAACGACCGGGAACGGGATAGTCGACATACCGGCCCGCAGCCGACACATCGGGAAAGCCTTCGGCCTCGGCGATGACAGCTTCCAAGCTCGGCGACACCGCGACTTCGGATTGAGCCAGCACGCCGTAGGGCTGCTGGAATGATCCCAGGATCGGCATGATCCACGGGCCCAGTTCTGGTGGCTCATCCAAGTCTTTGCCTTGCTGTTCCTCGGTGAAACGGAACCAGCCTCGGGCTCCCAGCGTCACGATCCAGGCTTCGCCTTTGCCAACTGAAACGCGAATCGCGGCCGGCCAGTCGTCGACGAAGTGTGTCGCCTCTCCACCCGTTTGCATCAGTTTGACAAACGGTACCGGATGATCGCTTTGCACGCTCAACGGTTTGCCTGCCAAATCGGGGACCAGAGAACATGACAGCTGGTACTCGCTGAGTGCCGTCCGTTGGACAATCTCTCCTTGCCAAAGGTCGCCCAGCAAAGCGTGAACGCTATCCAGACTGACGCCATCGAGCGAGATCCAAGCGTGGCCGCCACCGGATAGCCACTGGCGTATGGATGAGACCGCCGACAGATCGGCCAGTCGTCGATCATCAAAGATGAACAGGTTATCGACGCCTTCCCAGACACGTGGTTGAACCGGAGGCAACGAGTCGCCAAATTGAACCGTCAGCCGCGACAGCTGATCGACTTCACGGGCACGCAGCACCATTGCGTCGCTGTAATGAATCCAGCTGTGACGCCAGTCCCAATCGAAGGGACGGTCGGGAATCGGATCCAGCATCACTGCCGTAGTAACGCGATCCTCACTGACTCGGAACAAAACGTCCTGAATCATCGGCGTGCCATCGCCGGTAACCATCACCTGCTGACCGTCGCGACGTTCATAGAGGGCAACCGACGCGACCTGCTGACTGCCCGGCTGAACCTCGGCCGGAATGCGGATCAAAATCTCGCGACGCAGGCTGGTTTTGCCATCGATTTCAAAGTCGGTGGCGAACTGTTTGCCGGGGTGGTTTTTCAACGTGGCGACCAGCGTGGCCGACCGTGTTTCGCCGGATCGGTTCTCGACCAGCGCAGGAAGCTCCCACCACCGACCTGGTCTGGCCGGGATGATCGTGGCCGAGTTGATGGTCAGAATCCTGAGTGCCTCTTGATCGGCAGCTTGGGCCCGAGCCTGGGAATGCATGCCCAACATCAGGATCACAGTGGCCAGCATGCATGGCATCAAACCTGGGGCCGGACGGAGCATCAAATTCATCGTTGAATTGAGAGAATCGGTCGTCGATTGGAGGCGATTGAGAGGCCCTGGCAACGCTACGCCCGGACGCCCCCCGCTGGTTCATTGCACCGTCTGACGACCAGACCGTGCGTATTGGGATTGCGGCCCTCAACCCCAATTGAAACGCCGGGCGACGCAACCGCATAGGACCTGCTAAAGTTGTGGCGCGGGAACGCTGGCGACGGCCCGGACTAAGGTTAATTCAGCCGCCAAACGGGTGTTACCTTCTTCTGTCGCATCGCACCCATTTTTGGAGATCTGATCGTGGCGTTTCGTCCTCATTTGGTCCCTTTGGGGCGTCATTGGCCGACGGTGTGATGACAGGCGTTTCCGACTCACAAGAGAACACATCATGAATGATCGACGTCAATTCCTGAAAGCAACTGGCGCGACCGCAATCGGGGCGGCGACGACCTGCTGGACCGCGACTCAAGCCCACGCCCGAAGCGGCGGCCGAAAATTCACACTGGATCTACGCTGCGGATCGATCGGCGTCAAAGCGTCCCAGGCCGAATCGATCGAACTGGCCAAACGGTTCGGGTTCGAATCCGTCTCCCCGCTTCCACATGAATTGGCCAAGCTGGACTCCAGTCAGCTCTCACAGTTGCTGGGCCAGATGAGTGCGGACAACATCCGCTGGGGGGCGGCAGGCCTGCCGGTTGAGTTTCGCAAGGACGAGGCCAGATTTCAGGCCGACCTGAAAGCGCTGCCGGGATTGGCCAAAGCATTGCAGGCCGCCGGGGCTCCGCGAGTGGGCACTTACATCATGCCCTGCCACGACACGCTGACCTACAAGCAGAATTTTGATCAACACGCCAACCGACTACGCGACTGCGCCAAGATCTTGGCGGATCACGGCCTTCGCCTCGGGTTGGAGTACGTTGGACCCAAGACGTTATGGACGTCTCGTCGCTACCCGTTCTTGCATTCGATGGCCGAGACCAAAGATCTGATTTCGGAGATCGGCCAGACCAACGTCGGATTCGTGCTGGACAGCTGGCACTGGTACACCGCACACGAAACGCTGCAAGATTTGCTGACCCTGACCAATGCGGACGTCGTCGCCTGCGATCTAAACGACGCGCCACTCGGGCTGGAGATCGATCAACAGATCGACAATCGCCGGGAACTTCCTGCGGCGACGGGCGTCATCGACGTGAAGGCGTTCTTGGGCGCCCTGGTCACGATCGGCTATGACGGACCGGTGCGAGCCGAGCCGTTCAATCAGCCCCTCAACCAAATGGGCGACGAAGCTGCCGTCCAGGCAACCGTCAAGGCGATGAAAAAAGCCTTCGCGCTGATCGATGTTGCGTGAACACACGACGCGACTTCGCGTCCGCTACGACGAAACCGATCCGATGGGCGTCGTCCATCACTCGAACTACTTGAAGTACTTCGAGATCGGAAGGACCGAGCTGCTGCGGGCTTCGGGCGGAAGATACCGTGACGTCGAAGCGATCGGATTCCTGATCGTTGTGGTTCACGTGGACTGCCGGTATCGCCGACCGGCCAAGTACGACGACGTCCTCTTTGTCCACACGCGAATCGATCGCGTGACGGCCGGCAAGATCATTCACCAGTACGAGATCACCTTGGGCGACGGCGAAAAGGATACCGGCCAGGTGTTAGTCGACGCGACGGTGACCTTGGCCGTGGTCAATCGCGCCGGTGAATTGCAACGCGTCCCAGAGGAACTTCGTCTGGAGCTTGGGGAATAATGGCAGGCCACAAAGATGCTAGAATCCCAGCCTTTCCAATCGCCCCTCTTTCAATCACCTCATCGCGATGTCAGACGCTTCGACCGGATCGATCGATCATGTCCTCAACGAGGAACGCCTGTTTCCACCTTCGCCCGAGTTCTCCGCCAAGGCGGTGTTCTCATCGATGGCGCAGTACGAAGAGACGTACGCGCGGGCACGCGACGACCGTGATGAATTTTGGAGACAGGAAGCCCTCGAGCATCTGCATTGGTTCGAACCGTTCCAGGAGGTGTGCCAGTGGGAAGCCCCTCACGCCAAGTGGTTTGTGGGCGGAAAGACCAATGCCAGCTACAACTGCCTGGATCGGCACATCGATGCGGGCAACGGAGATCGCACGGCCATTATCTGGGAAGGCGAACCAGGCGACACCCGCACGCTGACGTACGCGGAGCTGCGTAGCGAAGTCTGCAAAGCGGCGTCGGCACTACGAGAGTTGGGGATCGGTCAAGGCGATGTAGTCAGCATCTACATGCCAATGACGCCGGAATTGGCCATCGCAATGCTGGCTTGTGCTCGGATCGGCGCCGTGCACTCCGTCATCTTTGCGGGTTTCAGCGCCGAATCGATCGCAGATCGAAACAACGACGCGCAGGCCAAGATGGTGATCACCGCCGATGGCCTTTACCGCCGTGGCAAAGTCCTGCCGCTGAAACAGACCGTGGACCAGGCTTTGGTCAAGTCACCCTCGGTCAAGATTTGCCTGGTGTTGAAGCGGACCGGAGGCGACGACACGCCGATGACCGACGGTCGCGACGTTTGGTGGCACGACGTCGTGGACCGCCAGGCCGATGACTTGCCCGCTGAGCCTTTGGATAGCGAAACGTCGCTGTTCATCTTGTACACATCCGGAAGCACCGGAAAGCCGAAAGGCATTCGGCACACGACGGCCGGCTACAACTTATGGGCCAAACGGACGTTCCAGTGGGTCTTTGATCATCGTGAAGACGATATCTATTGGTGCACGGCCGATTGCGGCTGGATCACGGGGCACAGCTACATCGTCTATGGTCCCCTTTCGGCCGGGGCGACGTGTTTGATGTACGAAGGAGCCCCCAATCATCCGGCCGAGGATCGGTTCTGGGATTTGGTCGAAAAGTACAAGGTCACGATCCTGTATACGGCCCCCACTGCGGTACGTGCTTTCATCAAATGGGGCGATCACCATGTCGACAAACACGACCTTTCCAGCTTGCGACTGTTGGGCAGTGTCGGCGAAGGGATCAATCCGGAAGCCTGGATGTGGTACCACGAGAAGATCGGCGGCGGACGGTGCCCCATCGTCGACACGTGGTGGCAAACCGAGACCGGCGGCATCATGATGAGCCCGCTGCCGGGCATCACCGCCACCAAGCCAGGTTCCTGTACGCGGCCGCTACCGGGTGTCGTCCCCAGAATCATCGATGAATCGGGCAACGACGTGGAACAGGATCATGGCGGGATGCTATGCATTTCCGAGCCGTGGCCCGGCATGCTCCGCGGGATCTGGGGCGACGAAGAGCGATTCGTCGAGCAGTACTGGTCGACCGTTCCGGGGATGTACTTGACTGGCGATAATGCCCGCCAAGATCCCGACGGCTACTACTGGATCATGGGACGCATTGATGACGTGATCAATGTATCTGGGCATCGTCTCAGCACGATCGAAGTGGAAAGTGCGCTGGTCAGTCATGACACCGTGTGCGAGGCCGCCGTGGTGGCAAGACCTGACGAGATCAAAGGACAAGCGATCGCCGCGTTCCTGACGATCCGCGACGCGGAGCCCAGCGAAGAACTTCGCAAGCAACTGCGTCTGCACGTCCGCGAGCAGATCGGTGCCCTGGCGCAGCCCGATGACATTCGGTTCACGTCGACGCTTCCAAAGACGCGAAGTGGAAAGATCATGCGTCGATTGCTCCGCGACATCGCCGCCGGTCGCGAGCTGGCAGGCGACACATCGACACTAGAAGACTACGCCGCACTGGCGAAGCTTCGTGACGAAGACTAACGAAGACATAGCGAAACTCACGCAGAGTTTCGCTCGAACCTGTAGCGGAACTCACGCAGAGTTTCGGCCGTTCGCGGAGACCCGGCTAGCGTTCGGTATACGCAACGCTCGAAAGCCTGCGCGGCTTCCGCTACGAGTGTTACGCCCGAAATCGTAGCGGAACTCGCGCAGAGTTTCGGCCGTTGACGAAGACCCGGCTAGCGTTCGGTATACGCAACGCTCGAAAGCCTGCGCGGCTTCCGCTACGAGTGTTGCACGCGAAATCGTAGGGGAACTCGCGTAGAGTTTCGGCCGCTGACGGAGGCCCGGCGAACCTTCGGTGACGCAACCTCGAAAGCCTGCGCGGCTTCGGCTAAGAGGGTGAATGCATTGGGTCTGAGACTCGAAGACACTGCGTGCGTTTCAGATACGAAATCGTGCGCCAGATCGATTCAAGAGCATTCGGCTCGAACAGGCGTATCCGAGGATAGCCGGGCAGGAGGCAGCTCGTGAACGGATAGCGTGCGTACCCATCTACCGGCACCAATCCCTTTCGCTCCGGATTGCGAGCGATGTAGTTCATCACGTTCTCAATCGCATCCTGCTCACAGGCCTCTTCCTGCAAGACGTTGTCGTAGGGCTGCCGTTGCAACGAGAAGCCAATCCTCTGTAGGCACTCGTTCACGTCTGTTCGCAGCTGCCGGACCGCGAGCCGCTGATCCGCTCCTTCAGCCAGGCCACAAGCCAGCACATGCAGGTGATCGGGCATGAGGCAGAAGATGGGAACGGCCAACGTACGGCGGAAACAGGTGTGGGTGAGCAACTCGCGGAACTTGTAGAAGAAGTTCGCATCGAGCCAGCCCGTTCGACGGTGCTCGATCGTCATGCTCCAGTGCACCCACGCAAAGTCGCGGTAGTGCTCTGGCGGCAGCCTAGACAGCCGTTTCCTGTCATGCCCACTCATCAGATTGCTCCAGAATCGATTCGCTTCCCTTGCAACGATCGAAAGCCTCCGCGGCTTCCGCTACGAGGTATCGCCCGAAATCGTAGCGGAGCTCGCTTAGAGTTTCGGGCAAGTTGTAGCGGAACTCGCGCAGAGTTTCGGCCGTTGACGCAGACCCGGCTAGCGTTTGGTATACGCAACCCTCGAAAGCCTGCGCGGCTTCTGCTACGTGTTGGCTTTCGCGGATTCGGCTACTTCTTGGGAACGACGGCGTTCCAGAAGTTGGACTGGACGGTGTCGGCGTCGATCGAGGTGTACATCCAGACTTGACGCTGCGTGTTCTCGGGCGGCGTTGTGACCTTCGCTTCGGTGAAGTGCTGCGGAGTCAACATCGCTTCGACTAACGCGACGTCCCAGAAGATCCGCGTTTGGTTTTCTGCCGCACGCGTCATCCACTTGTCGGTCAGGTATTCACCCAGCTTGCCCATCTGCTGGTGGAATCCCATCGCGGTGGATCGCGACACGGCGAACTTTCTGGCAACACTGATCGGCATGATGTGTAGCTCCAGGCCACTCAGGTTCAACACGTAGTCCGCCGCGTTGAGGTCGCGGCGGATGTTGAACTCCGACTTGTTCCAAACCCCGGTGGCAACCTCGTAGCGGAACCCAAGCAGGTAAACGCTTAAGCGATCGGCAATCTCCGGTGCCAACGCAATCGCAGATGCCAGATTGGTCGTGGCTCCAGTGCAAACCACCGTCAACTTCTCGCCGGCGGGAGTGGCTTTGGCATGCCGGATGATGAACTGGGCGGCTGGCGAGTCCTTCGGCTCTTCACCACCCCAAGGTTTGCCCATCGGTTGGCTGGAACCGATGGGATGAGGCAAATCGCTTCGGCCCAGCAGCTTCAACAGGGCCTCGTTATCC